>CALPPJ020000131.1 GCA_943325425.2 Bifidobacterium breve
AGTCTTGGCTGGTACCCAGGGTCAACAGAACCACCGCAAGAAAGATCGCTTATTCGAAGTTGCCGAGAAGTTGCAGTTACCAGTGGTGTTCTTTGCCGAAGGTGGTGGCGGTCGCCCCGGTGATACTGATGGTCTTGGCGTGTCGGGACTTGACTGTTGGGCATTCCATGATTTCGCCAAACTGTCGGGTCTCGTGCCCTTAATCGGCATTACTGGTGGCTTTTGTTTTGCGGGTAACGCGGCAATCCTGGGATGTTGCGATGTCGTCATTGCGCTTGAGGGTTCAAATATCGGCATGGGTGGACCTGCGATGATTGAAGGCGGAGGACTGGGTGTCTTTGCACCACAAGAGATTGGGCCACTTTCAGTTCAGCAGGCCAATGGCGTCGTGGATCTGGTAGCCAGAGATGACGCTCACGCAGTCGAATTAGCAAAGAAGTACCTGTCGTATTTTCAAGGCTCAGTTCGCAACTTCGCCATCCACGATCAAGACCAGTTGCGTACGGCCATTCCAATCAATCGAGTCAAGGCGTACGACGTTCGAAATGTTATTGAACTGATGTTTGATGTCGATTCGGTCCTTGAACTCCGAAGCGGTTTCGGTCTCGGAATGATCACGGCATTGGCGCGCGTTCAAGGTAAACCTGTTGGTGTCATCGCCAATAATCCTCATCACTTGTCCGGCGCCATTGATAGCGATTGCGCAGATAAAGCCGCCCGCTTTATGCAATTGTGCGACGCGTTTGATGTCCCGTTAATAACTCTCGTTGATACGCCCGGAATGATGGTTGGTCCTGAAGTTGAGCAAACTGCACTGGTGCGGCACTGCAGTCGTCTGTTTGTCACGGGCGTCAATATCTCTGTTCCAGTGATATCAATTGTTCTTCGAAAGAGTTATGGCTTAGGGGCACAGGCGATGATGGCTGGCAGCACCAAAGCTCCGCTTGCTTGCGTCGCTTGGCCGACGGGCGAATTCGGTGGCATGGGACTAGAGGGCGCTGTGAGGCTTGGATACCGCAATGAGTTAGCCGCGATTACTGACGAATCTGAACGCGAAGCCGCATTTCAAAAGATGGTTGATCGCATGTACGAGCACGGCAAAGCACTGTCGGTCGCTACGCATTTCGAGATTGACGATGTGATTGATCCGGCTGATTCTCGTCGCTGGCTTAACGCAATTTTGGAATCACACCGAGCACCAAAACGATCGGGTAAGAAGCGATCAAATATTGATACTTGGTAAAGTTAAAAACTGATTAGCGAGCTGGACGTAGTTCGTTGAGTGCGCTGACGTTGTCCAATAATATTTTCTTCCTGTCACTGTCCGAGAATGCCTTGAGTTCCGGCACGTAATCAAGAGGGTTGGGCATACCTTCAATATGGGGCCAGTCTGACCCGAAAAGCACATGGTCGGCGCCCATGATCTCGGCCACCTCATGAACGTCGTCTTCCCAGAATGGATTGATCCACCAATTGTTGCGCAAAGTTTCGACCGGATCATCAACGAAATATCCCGGCATTTTCTTTGCGGTTGAAGTCAACTTGTCGCAGGCATCACGCAAGAAACTTGAACCGTTTTCAATTGACGCCATGCGCACATTGGGGAAACGATCAAAGAGCTTCTCAAAGACCGAGGTGATGATGAAATCTTGAGCGGCTCTTTCGATGGCGAAACTTTTGATGGAAGGTTTCCATGAACCACTAAATGACGCCGAGAATGAATCGTTGGCATAACCATTACTGGAATAACCGCTGTCTCCTGCATGAATAATGACAGTGATTCCAGCTTCGTTCACGCGAGCCCAAAAGGGATCATAGGTTTCATCAAACGGAGAAAGTTGACCCGTCAGAGTGGTTGGTGCGGCTGGACGCATGCACACCACTCGGGCACCTTGTGAGAGCGCCCAATCAAGTTCGTTGCAGGCCCAGTCCACTGAGGCCAGCGAAATATACGGTCCTGCGAAAATTCGATTTTTGTAATCAAAGCCCCAATCCTCTTGGAGCCAACGGTTGAACGCTGTGAACATGATTCCGACACCTTCAGGATCATGTTTCAGAATTTCTTCGTACAGCATTCCGAGGGTGGGGAAGAGCCATATCTTGCTCACACCCTGTTGATCCATCACAGTTAGTCGTGCGTCATGATCGCGGTATTCGGGACGAATTGGTTCCCGTTTGGCGAGGAACTCCAGCGGATGCTTTTTCTCGGGGTTACCGCGAAAATAGTCATGCATTGAGCCAGCCGGAGAAATGGGATCAAAAGTCGCATTGGCGACCACGCGACTCACGCGGCCACCGATGACTGGATATTGGCGACCATTGATTTCAGCCCACTGCACGCACCTTTGACCATCTTTGGGGTCGAGGTGTCGGGTGAAGGCGTCAAGTGCCTCGTAATAGTGGTTGTCGGCATCAAAGGGAATGAAACCCAATTCATCGCTCATATGAGCATCGTACGATGTGTGACGACCTATTGCGTAGCGTAGGCGTATGGATCGCCAAGAAACCTCTGCATCAGGCCATTCCTCGTTCCCCAAGCACGTGGTTGTGGTGTTGCTCGACAGCCTCAATCGTCACCTTTTGGGGGCATATGGAGGAACCGAATTCGCCACCCCGAACCTTGATCGGTTCGCTGAACAGTCGGTGGTCTTTGAAAGCCATCACACTGGTTCGTTGCCTTGCATGCCTGCCCGTCACGACTTACTCGTCGGGGCTTTGGACTTTCCGTGGCGCCCTTGGGGTTCGGTTGAAATTTGGGAAGACGCCATCACTTTTTCCTTACGGCAGGCGGGCGTCACCACCATGTTGGTGTCTGATCACCCGCACCTTTTTGAATGTGGCGGCGAGAATTATCACGTTGATTTTGATGCCTGGGAATATGTCCGGGGACATGAAAACGACCCCTGGAAAACACGACCCGACCCTTCATGGGTTGGAACCCCAGCACTTCCAGTCGATGAGCCACGGCGCGGCCATTTCAAGTATCAGGATTCGCGCACCTGGTTTAAGTCAGAAGAAGATTTTCCCGGCCCTCGAACAATGCAAGCGGCAGTGAATTGGGTGCGTACAAATGGTGGGCATCATGACCGCTCGTTGCTTGTTATTGACGAGTTCGATCCTCACGAGCCATTCGATACTCCCGAACCTTGGGCATCGATGTACCGCTCCCAAGAAGATGATCCCCAAGAAGATCATCCATGGATGATTTGGCCCCCATATGTCATTGATGGTCTGAAGAACGGGTTAATCACAGAAGCAGAAGGGCGTTCTTTACGATCCGCGTACGGCGCGAAACTATCAATGATTGATCACTGGTTTGGAAAACTACTTGACTCAATTGATGAATCGCCAGATGCGTCCGAAACTGTCGTGATTATCTGCACTGATCACGGTCACTATCTTGGTGAATTTGATGTGTGGGGGAAACCTGGATTTCCGATCCACAACACATTGGGGCATATCCCGATGATGATTCGTTGGCCAGGCATTGCATCTCGTCGGGAAAGTTCGCTCACCACAACCGTTGATATTCACGCGACATTGTGTGAGATATATGGCATAGAAGTTGAGCATCGCACTCACGGACACTCCTTAGTTCCGCTGATCAATCAAGAGGTTCCGCGAATTCGTGACCACTGCTTGTCTGGTTATTGGGGGCGCGAGGTGCAGTTGATCACCGAGGACTATACGTACACCCGTGGATCGGTCGGTGATGGATTCCCACTCTCGATGTGGTCAAACCGTTGGAGCACGATGCCTGTTCACTCAATGCCTCACATTCGATTACCCCGTCCCGACCAACGCGCCTATCTTGATGCGATGCCAGGAAGTTCAATTCCTGTTATCCGTCAACCATTTATGCAAGGTGACTTTCTGCCATTTTGGGCATACGGGGGACTCAAAAATGAGAATCTTCTCTTTGATCGCACAGGTGATCCAGGAGAAACAAATAATCTCGCGGCTGTTCACGGCACAGATCAAACAGAAATTGAAACGAACCTCGTCAGCAAACTTAAAGATGCGTTGTTGGAAATCAATGCCCCCGAAGACGTTCTTCAACGCTTAGGACTGCGGGACTGATCTAGTTATAGACAAATGTCGTATGGGCGAATTGGCACCCGTGGCAATTCGCGTCCGACAGCATGACGAATTGCATTCGCAATGGCAGGTGTCACCGAAATACAGGGAGGCTCTCCAATTCCTTTAGCACCAAGCGGAGATTTGGGCTCGTGTTCTTCAATGAAAATCATCTCAACAGTAGGAGCATCTAGGAAGGTGGGAAGCAGGTAATCAGTGAAACTTGGATTACGAACCTTTCCGTCTTTGACAATGATTTCCTCCATCACTGCCAAACCAAGACCTTGGGCGATTCCACCTTCAAGCTGTCCGATCGCCGACAGGGGATTCAACACTCGACCCACATCTTGAGCGGTAGCGATCTGAACAACTTTGACGAGGCCTAGTTCGGGGTCAACATCTACTACGGCGCGATGCGCGACAAATGCATATGCGACGTGGCAGTTACCTTGACCATTTTCGTCGATGTCCTCAGTTGGGGGATGCCGATATTCCTCAGTGCAATCGATATCGACATCTTGAATCGCCTCAGCGACGGTGATACGGCGATGAGTCAGTCGATCAACGATGTCAGTGTCTTCTATTTGAAGTTCGGATCGATTCATCTCAAAACGAATGGCAACATGGTCAAAGAGTTTTTCAAGGGCTGCACGACACGCTGCTTGCACCGCGCCACCGCTCATCCAAGTTTGACGGCTCGCCGAAGTTGATCCGGCCGAACCGACTTGCGTGTCAATTGTGTCAAGAATGACCTCATCGACGCCTAATACAGTGCGCGCAATTTGTTGGGCGAGCATTGTGAAGCCCTGACCAACTTCGGACGTCGCGAATTTGATGGTGACAACACCATCGTTGATTCGACAACGACCAGTTGAGAAGTCATCAAACCCTTCGCTGTACATCAGGTTTTTAATACTGACGCCCCAGCCGATACCACGGCGAATATGTGACGGTTGAGCGGTTAATCCTGTTCCACCAGGAATCGTTCGTAAGTCAGCATCGTTGGCCATTAATGGAGG
>CALPPJ020000132.1 GCA_943325425.2 Bifidobacterium breve
CAGGTGGCATCGCCGGCGTCGGCTCGCGCCAAACAATATTGGCGTACTACAGCATGCGCGGCGTCGAATTTGAACAACGCGTAGCAGCCGCATCGGCTGCTGGCTTTGATGGCATCGGATTTGGAGTGGGCGAATACTTACAACTGCGCGCTAACGGAACGAGTGACGACGACTTGAAGCAAGTGCTGTCTCAACACAACATGCGCATTCTTGAACTTGAAGCCCTTCGGCTTGTTGACGACAAGTCGGCGCTTGACTTTGAACATGTGGCCAGAACATTCGGAGCAGAACGCGTACAAGTCATCGCTCCATTTGGTGCGAACAAAGATATTGACTTTGATCTTGCAGCGAAATGGCTCGGCGCCTTAGCAGAACGCACTGCTGACGCAGATGTGCATTACGCACTTGAGTTTTTGCCGCCAACAAAGATTCCAGACATCGCCACTGCTCAAAATTTTGTTCGCCGAAGTGGGCATCCACATGTTGGTCTTTGCGTTGATACATGGCACGTTTTTCGCGGCGCTGGCATGTCGTCGCTCGCAGATCTTGATTACTCGCTGGTGAAGAATATTCAAGTTGATGATGGCACCATGACGCCAAGTATGGACGACTACATCCAGGATTGCATCCACAATCGTGAGCTTCTCGGTGCAGGCGAATTTGATCTAGAGCAGTTCTTTGAACGTACGCCGCCCAACGCTCCTATCAGTGTCGAGATCATCGACGACGATCTTGACCTGATTCCGGCTTTCGAACGGGCCCAACTTCAGGCGTCATCTCTTCAACGCTTGATGGCGCGTTGCTATCGGCAAGAATGACGGACAGTAGTTTTCTCAGCGCACGGAGCCAACATGATCCCTGACTATTCATCACGAACCTTGAACGATCTCACCTCGCTTGTTGGAAAACGAGCCGTAGTCACTGGTGGAGCCAAAGGTATTGGTGCCGCGACGGTCGCACGTCTTGCTGAAGCAGGCGCCGATGTGTTGGTCACCGACATAGATGAAGTCGGCGCGGCAACGTTGGCAGCAGCCGTTGCCCAACAAACTGGGCGAAACGTATTAAGCACTCGAATTGATATCGGCGATACATCAACCATTGTCGCAGCAGCAGATCTGTGCGTTGAAAAACTTGGCAGTATCGATATCTGGGTCAACAACGCCGGTATCTACCCCACCACCGGACCTGCCATTGAAGCTGCTGATGATTTCATTGATCAACTGATGCAAATAAATGTTCGCGGCAACTTTGCCTGTGCCCGTGAAGCGGCCCGTCGCATGCAGGGTGGCGTCATCATCAACTTGGCATCAACCACCGGATTTCGGGCAGCCCCAGGCATCAGCGCGTACGTGATGTCGAAGCATGCAGTCGTTGGCATGACCAAAAGTTTGGCTCTTGAATTTGGCCCGAAGAATATTCGAGTCGTCGGAGTTGCCCCAGGACCGATTGACACTCCAGGAGTACAGGACCAACTAGCGCCTTTGAAGGCGGCCGGGCTTGATGTTGGCGCGCGGATGAGTCAAACCCTTTTAGGTCGCGCTGGACAGGCTGACGACATCGCTCGGGTCATTCTGTTCCTCGCAACCGATATGGCTGCCTGGATCACCGGCGAAGTCGTTGCCGTAGATGCCGGCTCGCTTGCGGGCTGAACGTCCGCCAACTCCCGCCTGCTAAACAGATAGCGGGTGAAGAAATGACATGGGGGTAATGACATGAGTCAACCAAAGATTCCAACTACCGCTGACCACGTTGACGCCACTTGGCTCAATCAGGCGTTTGATGGTTCAGTAGCAACGATCACCAATGTTCAAGCGCAACGATTGGGTGAAGGAGTCGGACTGCTCGGCGAGGTGACTCGACTACACCTGACTTACGCTCCAGGTTCAACCGGACCACAACCCGCAACGATGATTGCTAAGTGTCAGGCCGCCGCTCCTGGCAATGTGTTCATGTCGCAGGCGATGGGTTTTTACGAACGCGAATCATCGTTCTATAAACAATTCTCGCAATCAATCAACCTGCGAGTTCCGTTTTGCTATTACACCGATGTTGATCCTGCTGGCGCTCCGTACATCGTTCTCTTAGAAGAAATCACCAACCCCCGAATGGTTGATCAAGTTGTCGGCGCGAATTTTGAAGACAGTGCCGCGATACTTGATCAGGCCGTCAAATTACATAGTCATTTTTGGGATAACGAATTGTTGTGGTCACTTTCGTGGCTTCCACCGATGAACAATCCGTTGTATCGCGCCGCTCGCGAAATGGCTGAACCAAAACTTGAATCGTTTATTGCGACATGGTCGCCCCATGTTGCAGCCGACACGATGCAATGGATGCGCGAACTCACTCCGAAATACCCCGACATGGTCGATTGGTGGGTCGAACAAGGCAACGCAACTTTCTCACATACCGACTTTCGTGCAGACAACTTTTTGTTTGGCGGTTCAGCAGGAGATGGGGTCGTGACAGTTCTCGACTTCCAACTCAGCGCTCGTCATGTAGGTATGTGGGATGTCGCGAACTTCCTTGGACAATCAGTCACCACTGAAAATCGCCGTGAATGGGAGCAAACATTGGTGCGTCGTTACTACGACGGACTCATTGCGGCCGGTGTCCCCAACTATTCATGGGACCGCTGCTGGCGCGATTACCGCTATTGCTTGTTGCATCAGGCTTGGTCGCAAGTTGCGGTAAGCGATATTGACCCAGGCAACGACCGCGGACGAGCTTTGTTGCATGCCATGATTACCCGCGTTTTCGCCGCTGCGCATGATTTGCAATCGGGCGACCTACTCAATGAGTTCTGACCAGACTTTTTGACCAACATGACACCTGACCTCGTTAACCGCCTCACTCAACAGATGCAGTATGAGTTTGACCGCACTGCGCCCCCTGATGGATTTCCAAAGTTTCACGACATTCCAGTACAGAGATTTACCTCCGATGAGTTTTGGGAACTCGAGCAGAAATATCTGTGGCCTCGATCGTGGGTCATTGCGGGCCGATCTGAAGACATCCCCAATGTCGGTGACTTTTTCACCTTTGACGACCTGGGTGTACCAATACTTCTGATCCGGGGTAAAGATTTACAAGTTCGTGCGTTCTATAACACGTGTCAACATCGTGGCGCTCCGGTTGTACGAGAGTCTTCTGGAACTTCAAAACTTCTCCGTTGCCAGTACCACTCGTGGTCTTACGACATTGATAGCGGACAATTGGTTTCCGTACCCGATGAACGAGACTTTGTTGATCTTGATAAGACCGAGCGTTGCCTACCCACAATTTCGTGTGCGGTTTGGGACAACTGGATCTTTGTCAATCAGGACGCCAATGCGATCTCTTTGGCCGAACATATCGGCTCCATCGCTGATGAAATGTCCGAGTTTCAGGGACAGTCGTTACGCACAGTTGCCAAACAAAGCGAAATAGTTCCGTGCAATTGGAAAGTCACTGCCGAGGCCTTCCTCGAGGTGTACCACTTCCGCCACATACATAGCCGCAATGGTGAGAGTTTGCTTGACAATCGGGGGGCCACTATGGGCCTACTCCCCAACGGTTGCTCACGTATGGTCACTCCTTTTTCTAAGACGTCGTATACGGCTCTCGGAATGAAGAACTGGGATGACTACAAGCATGTCGTGCTGCCAGGCTTTACCGATATCGAAACAGTTAATGACATGGTGCGTTGCACCAGTACCGCCTTCGGTATTTTTCCTAATTTGATTACTCCAGTGGCGGCCTATGGATTTCCATTTATTACTTTTTGGCCAATTGATAAACAGACAACGCGCATTGATTGGACGCACTATGCACCAATTGATTTTGATCCCCGTGAGGGATTGCCAGCGAACTGGCAAGCACGACTCGATAACTTCGCCCTCATCATGCAAGAAGACTTTTGGAATATGGCACCAATGCAAAAATCATTGGAGTCTCCAGCGATGCGCGGTATGCCCATCAACTACCAAGAACGTCGCATTTGGAATTTTCATGAAGAAGTCGATCGACTCATTGGCATCGAACGTATTCCAGAGGAACTGCGAGTTGAGCAACTTCTCGCGCCGTATATCGAACGTTAAAAACTAGTGGTGCACATTAGTTACGACCGACCGCAGGGTTACCTTCGGTCCACATCACGACAAGTCGCCTAAACACGATTCGCCAACCTTCAGACGTGCGCTGTAATTGATCTTCGTAACGACCAGCGATGATGAAATTTGGACCACCATGGGCGGCCTTACGAACATGCTGTGCCTGCAAATAGCAGCGACACGTAGCCGAATCGCCGTTGAGCACAATTTGATGATTCGAAACCATATGTTGCGTGTCATCCATTGGCGTCAATGCATTCTTGATTCGCTGCAAGATCTGCTCACGCCCCACGAGATCGACGGTCAGATCAGCATTGGCATCAACTGTAAAAACCGTGTCGAGAACCGGCCAATCTTTTGTATCTAACGCCCAGCAATAGCGATGCGTGATATCAACAATCGCCGCTCGATCAACCAGCATTTGCATGGTTTCTTCTGGAGAAAGTCCTTCAATTGCTTGCGGTCCAAACATCTCATCCCCTCGGTCTCGCCCTAACCGTAGTCGGATGTGACACGCTACGGGTATGTCATTACTTGGTCGGCCTGTCCAGATCGCTTACAGCGCACGGGGTGAGAACTCCCTTGAAGAGGCTGCCGAGATTTTTCGGGATCGAACTCACTGCGGCCCATTCGTATTTGCCCACCACATTGAGATCTCCGCGTGCACGATCAACGGCGTGACAAGCACATTTGATCACTCGTCGGCTTATGGATGGTGGGGCGAGGTGATGGTTGAGCTCGTACGCGAACACTCAGAACCGCTCGGACCAAGTCCAACAGGATTGCATCACTTGGCTTTTATGGTTGATTCGCTACCGGCTGGAATTGATTGGTGCGCCCAACAAGGTTGGCCTCTCACCCTCCATGCCCAAACCAGCGGTGGTCAAGAATTTGTCTTTTGCGATGCACGACACGACCTCGGACATTTCATCGAAATGTATGAACCGTCAGATCGCCTACTCAGTTTTTACACCTACGTTCGCCAACTTTCCCAAACCCCATC
>CALPPJ020000133.1 GCA_943325425.2 Bifidobacterium breve
CAAAGCGTGATGGCAGACGCATTGAGTGCTCTCTTGGTCGATCTAGAGGTTGCAGAAAGCCACATAGTTTTGGTGATGCCTCCACAAATGGGCGGAAGATACGCTCAAGACGCGCCGGGTGCCGCAGCCTGTTACGGGTCTTTTTACCGAGCAAAGGTTGATAGCGATCCACGTCTCGGTTTGGTCCGGGTTGACACGTTGGTCTGTTCGCAAGATGCCGTTACATGTGATGAGGTCGATGATTCGCCGACAAATTCAATTCAATGGCGCACTGACGGGTTGCACTACACCGAAGAAGGCGGTCAAGCAGTGATTGACTTCTTATTGAAAGTCTCAGCTAAGTCGTCAGTTTCGCCATGACTTGGCGGTTTATGATCGGTGCATGAGCGAAGCGAATAATGGTGCACAGAAAATCCGCGTCGGTGTGTTTGGCGCTGGTGGACGCATGGGCGCCACGGTGTGTGATGCAGTCATGGCTGATCCTGATCTTGAATTAGTTGCTGCAGTTGATCCGGCATCTGCCGGTCAAGTGATCCACGGAATCGCTATCGGTGCCGATCCTCGCGCGATGGCTGATGCAGGTGTGCAAGTTGCTGTTGACTTCACGATTGCTGCTGCCTCACGAACCAACTTGCAGTGGTGTGCATTGCACGGTGTGCACGCAGTCGTTGGCACAACTGGTTTCAATGATGCCGACCTGAATGGATTTCGTTCAGCATTCACATCATCAAACTGCATGATCGCTGCCAACTTTGCAATTAGCGCTGTGCTCATGATGAAGTTCGCCGAGATGGCATCGCCGTGGTTTGAGACTGCAGAAATTATTGAGTTGCATCACGACAATAAAGCCGATGCACCAAGTGGCACTGCAGTTGCTACAGCTAATCGCATGGCAGCAGCATCAAGTGAGTGGGCTCCAGATCCGACAACTCATGAAGTGATTGCGGGTGCCCGTGGAGGCAAAGGTCCGGCCGATATTCGCTTGCATGCCGTGCGGATGCGCGGCATGGTGGCGCATCAAGAAGTGATCTTGGGTTCGGCCGGTCAAACCTTGACCATTCGCCAAGACAGTTACGACCGCGTGAGTTTCATGCCAGGCGTGGTGTTGGCCTGCAAGAAGATTGCCGGCTTGCCTGGCTTAACCATGGGCCTCGAACCCGCCCTGGGCTTGTAACTGCTCAAAAGAATGTGAACGCCACTGCGTAGAGTCTGAATATTGGTGTTATCGTTTTCGGTAACACTTGAAGACTCCAGATGAGGTGGCTTATGGAACCAGCAGCAAGGTCTCAACCGAACAGTGGCCAATGGGTCGTGAAGAGATTGCGACAAATTTCAGGGCTGTCGAAACGTGAAATTGCTCGACGTGCGCAGACGACTCCGGCGGCACTTGTTGAGTATGAATCAGGCCGACGTTCACCGTCTTTGGCGTCGTTGTATCGCATCGCTGACGCATGTGGTCTTGAAGTTCACATCACTTTCCGTCGTAAAAACCCGGCGCTTAATCGCGAAATATGCGGAGAACGACTTGCACAAGTATTGGCCCTCGCTGATGCATTACCGAAACGACCAGCTGCGGCACAATCGGCGAAAGCTCAGTACGTTTTATGATCTCGCTCGTTGATCGCATTTTGACGATTCATGATTTGCTGAACAAGGCCGATGTACAACACGCGTTTGGGGGAGCGTTAGCGCTTGCCTATTGCACGGGAGAACCCCGGGCTACTCGCGATATCGACATCAACATTTTTCTGCCGGCTGAAGAAGTGGAAGTCGTGCAAAAGGCGCTGCGGTCGGTCATTGAATTCACTGACACTCAACTGAGATATTTGCAAGCAGAAGGTCAGACCAGAGTTTTTTGGGATGAAACTCCCGTTGATCTGTTCTTCAACGTGTCAGACCTGCATCAGCACATGAGTTTGAAAACTTCGCAAGGCCTTTTAAACGGAGTAGAAATACCAGTTCTGTCAGCAGAATTTCTCGCAATTTTCAAAGCGATGTTCAATCGAACCAAAGACTGGGCCGACCTTGAAGCCATGGTTGAAGAAGGCAACTTCGACAGTGATTTTGTCGTGAGCCAACTGGTTGATTTGCTGGGGCCTCAGGATGCTCGCATTGATCGACTCAGTCGGCTCATCGCGAACTCGCAGTCACGAAACGTTTAGAGGTGTTCGAGAACGATTTCGCAAGCGCTAACGGTGATGCCGGCGCCTTCTTCCACATTGATCTCGGTGATGACACCGTTTTCAATGATGGCTGAGTAACGCTGTGAGCGTGAACCAAGTCCGAATCCCGAACCGTCCATCGCAAGTCCCATAGCAGCGGTGAATGCACCTGCGCCATCGGCCAACATCAAAATGCCTTCGGCGCCGCTGGCCTTGCTCCACTGATCCATGACCCACGGATCGTTCACGCTGACACATGCAATGGTGTCGACGCCCTTGGCGCGAAGTGCGGCCTGGTTCTTGACGTAACCGGGCAAGTGAACCATCGAGCAACCAGGTGTGAATGCACCTGGCACAGCGAACAAAACGACCTTGCCTTTGCCCAATGCATCAACCGAGTTGACGGGTGAGGGCATGCCGTTGTCGCCAAGGACATGCATTGTGACGTTGGGGATGTTGCTTCCGACTGAAAGGCTCATGATGACTCCGTTGGTTGAAGATGTGCAGAAAACTTGTCGCAGTAAATCTAGAACAGACCATTGACCTATTGCTCGGTCGGATGCTCAATTTCGTGAATGACTTCGGGAATATCACGCTTGGCCTTGCGGGCCGACTGGATAAACGAAATTGCGAAGAGTCCACCGACGACATACCACTGATAATCCTCCATCCAACTGAGGAACGAGCGGATCTGGTCTTCAAAGGCTTTGCCGCCAGCCCATAAGACTGCCAAGCGAATGGCGATACCGATTGCTAGCAGCGAGGCGAACTTACGAGGATCGATGCGTCGGTGACCAGCCATCATCCAGACCAAGTTGGATCCGCAGAACAAAACGATGACGAGCCAGCCGGCTCGGTCAATGGCTTTTTCGAACCAGCGATAGATCGCCGGCAATTCGCCGGCCTTTTGCTCGGTCCAACCGATCGCTCGTTCTCCATACCAGCGACCAAGAAAGAACAAGACCATCCCAGCAATGAACATACGCGTGAAGCCGATCAAGGCATAGGGAAGCGGGTCAATAAAGGGCACCGAACCAAACAAGTTGCGGTTACGGCTGGCCAAAGCCAGCACCACGGCCGGTCGTTCATCAACCCAGGCCGGCCCAATATTGCTACCGATGGTGCCGAGGGTGAACAGAGTTCCCGACGCAATCAGGATGAATCGTCGGGCTGCAGCCGAGACCTTGATGGGGGCCGAATACGGCGGAGGCGGAAATTCGGCGGGAACATCGGTCATAGCCTGACAATCTACGGCACCAGTGGCTTCAGGTCTCTTCAGGTCCAACGGTTACGCTGATCCAAGTAGTTTTCGTGGGTTGCTTTACGGGGGAGAATCATGACTTCAGACGTCGCCATCATTCCAGGACTCATGCAAGAAGTGCCATTGAGCATCTTGCATCTGTTTGATCGAGCCGAAAGGTATTTCGGTCATAAGACCATCGTGACCGCTACTGGCACTGGTCTTGAGCGAACGACATATGCGCAGTGGGCTGACCGCACGCGTAAGGTTGGAACTGTTCTTGATCAACTCGGTATTTCAAGCAATGGTCGCGTGGCAACTTTCGCGTGGAACACTGCTCGACACCTTGAGTTGTATTTCGCTGCACCGTGCACTGGCCGCGTCTTGCACACTCTCAATATTCGTTTGTTCCCCGAGCAGTTGACGTACATCGTCAACCACGCTGAAGACGAAGTGATTTTTGTGGACAAGTCATTGATGGGATTGTTGGCTCCGCTGTTGCCAACGTTCACAACTGTGAAGCATCTCGTGATCATGGATGATGGCAAGGGCGAGATACCTGCTGATCTCGCCGGCATTCCGTCTTACGATTACGAAGAACTCTTAGCGAAAGCTGCGCCTGCACAATTCAAAGAAGTTCCCGAGACAACTGCAGCGAGCATGTGTTACACCAGCGGCACTACGGGCAATCCCAAAGGTGTCGTATACACGCACCGCAGTACGTTCTTGCACACCATGGCCGCCATGATGACAGATGGTCTCGGAGTCTCTGAGCGCGACTCAATTCTCCCAGTTGTCCCAATGTTCCATGCCAATTCGTGGGGATTGGCTCACGCTGCGGTCGCCGCTGGAGCAAACCTCGTCATGCCCGGCCCTGACTTGTCGGGCAAAGCAGTTGCCGACTTGATCGTGAATGAAAAAGTGACCATTGCCGCCGGCGTTCCGACAATTTGGATGGGTGTGTTGCCCGAACTCAAGGGACGCGACACATCAAGCTTGCGGGCAATTCCGTGTGGTGGTTCGGCAGTGCCGCGTGCCTTAAGCGAGGCATATCGCGAACAGACAGGCCTGCCTATTTTGCAGGCATGGGGGATGACCGAAACGAGTCCGCTCGCGGCGATTTGTCATCTTGATAGTGATCAATTAATGCTTGACATTGATTCGCAAGCAAATTTGCGTACTCAGGTTGGTCGGATCATGTTTGGTGTTGAATGTCGTGTCGTTGAACCTGGCACAACAATCAGTGTTCCGTGGGACGGCGAGTCGAGCGGCGAATTGCAATGCCGCGGCAACTGGATTGCTTCAACCTATTACAACGATGAACGCGCTGGTGAGAGTTTTGCCGAAGATGGTTGGTTGCGCACTGGCGATGTGGCCGCAGTTGATTCACGCGGTCGAATTCGTTTGCTTGATCGCACCAAAGATCTCATCAAGAGCGGCGGCGAATGGATTAGTTCAGTTGAACTTGAAAATGAACTCATGGCTCACCCATTGATACGTGAGGCTGCGGTGATTGGAGTGATGCATCCTCGTTGGAGCGAGCGGCCGTTGGCCTGTGTCGTTCTTGAAGCGGGTGCGACTCTCTCAAAAGAAGAGATTCTTGAGTTCATCTCAAGCAAGGTTGCTAAGTGGCAAGTTCCCGATGATGTTGTGTTCATCGACGAGGTTCCTAAGACCAGCGTTGGCAAG
>CALPPJ020000134.1 GCA_943325425.2 Bifidobacterium breve
GTTCAATACTGGATAAACCATCAGTCGCGCCCACCATACGTGGCGCCACCCAGACAACGATTACTTGGCAAAGACCGCTCGGGAGCAGCGACGGTTGCAGTGATATCGAGAGGGTTTGATGGCAGCACCTCTCCCACTGTTGCTGCCCCGATCGTCGCCATGAACATACATTTGACGACGGGTGCCGCCGCCTTTGACCCATAACCGGCTTTTTCTAAATATGCAGTCACAACATATGGCTGAAACGGGTCAAGACTGAATGCGCCAAATGCCGACGAGTCATTCCAGGGAAGGCTGGCCGCACCCTGAGCAGTGCCCGTTTTTCCAGCAATGGGCAACTCGTCGTAGGGGTAGCTAGCAAATAATCTTTCGCCCGTCGTTGAGTGGTAAAAATCGTAAAAAACGCCGGGTCCCGTAATCACGCGAGTCAAACCACGAATAATCGGATCGCGAATTTCGGCGGGCAAATTCAGACGACGAATAGTGTCGGTAGTTCCAAGATTGACTGCCACGGTTGATTTTGTCAGATCAGCAATTCCGACCTGATCAGAGTTCGGGGTGCCCGGTTCGAGCAATGCAAGGGCGATCAATGGGCGGTTCACGTCTCCACCATTCGCCAACGTTCCGTAGGCTTGGGCCAATTGCAACGGTGACGCCGCCAAGAGACCTTGTCCGACGGACAACTGAACGTTGTCTCCCACCAAATAGTTCGGACTCTCACCTTCCATCAAGACTCCATCTTCGACCAGTTTCTTTTTGCTTTCTTTGTCCGGTACTCGTCCGGCCGTTTCAAAAGGAAGGTCAATCCCGGTCTGACTTCCGAAACCAAATTTACGAACTTCTTCTTGCAAAATTGGTTGACCGCCTCGCTCAGAGAAGATTTCTTCACCAATCTTGTAAAAGAAAGTGTCCGACGAAACCGCCAATGCCTCTTCTACGTTGACCTTGCCGTAACGGCAGGCATAGTTGCCGCCACCACACAAAGCATTTCGATAAATGCACTTAATCACCTGACAGGTTTCTTTATCAATACTCACCAATTGATATTCGCCTTGGTCGAGATAACGGTATTCCGATCCGCCGGGCAATTGACCGGTATCTAACGCCGCGTAAGCCACAAAGGGCTTGAAACTTGAACCCAGGTTGTACTGACCCTGAATCGCTCGATTGACCAAAAGGGATTTATCAGGATCATCAGTCTTTGGGAAGATCTCTGAAAACTTGTCCCCAGAAATTCCGGAGTTGAACCAGCGATTATCAAAAGTCGGATAACTCGCAAGAGCAATCACTTCACCGGTGAGGTAGTTCATCATCACAACTGAACCAGCGGGAGCTTTCAGATTTGAACAATCGGGGAATTGAGGTTTGACAGATTTGCGTTTCTCATCTTTGGCCTGGCAAGTTTCTACGAAGCGACGCAAACGAAGTTGAGTTTCTAAAGCCTGTTCGGCAAATTGCTGAAGACTGAGGTCAATAGAAAGTTGCAAATCATTGCCGGCAATAGGTTCGACCCGTTCCAGCACTCGCAGGATTGCCCCACGAGAATCAACCTCGTACTTCACATAGCCGGGTGTTCCACGCAGATAGCGCTCGTAGACCTTTTCAACCCCAAATTGACCGACTCGTTCATTCAGGTTGTAACCCAAATCAAGATATTGCGCACTGTCATTTTCGGTGATCGCGCCGAGATACCCAAGGATGTGTGCAGCAACTGGAGCGTATGGGTAGGCGCGCTTCCATGCAGTCGTCACATCAATTCCTGGAAAATCTTCGCTCCGCTCGAGTAAGTACATCGCAGTATCTTCGCCCACGTCTTCCTTAATAGGTAATGGGAGAAGAGGACTGTATTTTGAACCCCGTGGTTTGCCATCAGACCCCAGGGGACCGGCATAACGTATTTCTAAATCACTGACACTCGTTTGTAAAATAGGTGCCAAGCGCCCAAACAGTTCAAGTCGGTCGGCTTGATCACGAAGAGCTTCCCACGAGAGGGTCACCGTCAACATCTTTTCGTTATCAGCCATAATGTGCCCAAAACGATCAAAAATTCGTCCTCGTTCAGGCAACAATTTTTGTGTGCGGGTTTTATTCGACTGCACCTTTTGTTCAAGGGCAGGCGCATCAACAACTTGCAAGAACCACATGCGCATACCCATGGCCCCAAAAAGCAACATAGCAACGACTCCGATTGCCGCCAAACGACTAGAGCGCTTATCAGATGCCATTGGAATAGCCTGACATACGATCACAAACGAATGTCATCACCTTCACAAGAACACCTCGGCTGGTGGCGCAAGTCGTTGATTACGTCGAATCGCGAGCGACCAGCGAGCGATAGGCACTGCGATAAAACTGAAAAGTGCATTCGTCAGCGCAACAACGATGATGACCTTGGTAAGCCGTGACGAGAGCCAACCTTCAACGCCGATCCAGTTAGCGACAACTGGTAAAACAAAAGTGGCGAGTCCGCTCATCAGACCAATAACCAATGCGTTCAACCACTTTGGATTTTCCAGCGCACGTGAATGTAAGTATCCAGCGGCCCAACCAGCGGCCCCAAAAACTAGAGCCGACAAGCCAAGTGGGCTCGTTAAAACCAAATCAAACATTAGACCAAAAACAAATCCGGCAAGCGCCCCGTTTTCTGAACCGCCCGCCAAACCCGCCGCGATAGATAGCGCCAACATGATTTGCAGCACCACACCGAAGAGTTTCACTTCGGCGAAGAAAGTCGTCTGTAAGGCCAAAGCTGGAAGTCCAACTAAAAACAATCGCAACAGCGGCCTATTTAAGAAGTCAATCACGGAGTACCTGTGGCAACCGGCTGATACAGCAAAACGCGAACAAAATTAAGCGCAGTCAATTTGGCGGTCAGACGAACTTCAAGTACTGCGCCCGATGTTCCCGTTCGCTCAACAATCTTGATTACTCGACCAACCACGATTCCTCGCGGCGCCAAACTTTGCGAACCACCAGAAGTGATGACTAAGGCACCGACTTGAACTTCACCAAACCGTGAGTTTTGATCAATGAACTCGACAACTGGAGCATTATCAATACCTCGACCTCGAAAAATTCCGGTCTCGGCAACCGGCAGATCGTCCAAGTTGATCGTTGTCGTCGGCCCACCCGCGGTTGTGCCCGGAGCAATAGTCACAATATTTCCCGTTGTGGTTGGTGCTAGCGCGTCAAAGTCAATCCCCGAAAAATCAAAAGGCGTTGACGTCGTCGTAGTAGATGACGACGTTGTCGGGGCATTTGGATTAACGACAGTTGATACCAGCGGAACTGCTGGCACCAGTGTTGTCGTTGATGTCGTGGTTGTCGATGATGTTGTTGTCGTCGATGTACTCGTCGTGGTGGTTGATGTCGTCGTAGTTGTCGTCGTAGTTGCAGGTACAAGATCTGGTTGGTTGACCACTTGAACAGGGATCGCGTACAGGGAATCGTTGGCCAGTAGAACTAACGACCGGTCATTATCAACCCAAGTGATACGCCCAACAAGGCCCGCCGCATTGACAACCGGCATACCCACACGCAGACCACGATCGCTTCCTTGGTTGATTTCCACCGTTTGTGAATAGTTTGAGGGAGTCCCACCGATGACTTGAGCCGTTACCGATGAGATATCGGCGAGGTTGTCAATGCCGTTCAGTGCCAACAACTCTTGGGCATCGCGAACAGTCGCGAGAGCGGCAATAAAGGCTCCTTCTTGTTGATCAAGTTGATCTTGCAAGCGGGCGTTCTCAGTTTCGAGTTCACCGTAATGCGTGATCCCCCGCCACGTATTTTCAAGGGGTCTAGTAATGACACGCGCCGAACTCTGCACTGGTTGAAATATCGTACCGAAGACTCCTCGAAGCCCCTGTACCACCGAGTTTCCCTGAATATCAAGAGTGATCAGCAAAATTGATGACAGAGCCAAAAGAGCGATAGCCCGACGACGACTCACCGAATAAACCGGCATAACTCGACCTCGACCTAGTCGTCGCTCTGCGACAAGAGACCGCGCATCATCTCAATATTTTCCAATGCTCGGCCTGAT
Organism: Bifidobacterium breve; assembly: GCA_943325425.2. Classification (GTDB taxonomy): domain Bacteria; phylum Actinomycetota; class Acidimicrobiia; order Acidimicrobiales; family Ilumatobacteraceae; genus Casp-actino8. The sequence continues at coordinate 4,046 of CALPPJ020000134.1, forward strand.
CCAATGACGACTGAATACAAAGGATCATTAGCGATATTGATTGGCATTCCAGTCTCATGCGCCAAACGACGATCAATTCCAGCGAGCAGCGCGCCACCACCAGTAATCGTGATTCCTTGATGCATAATGTCGGCGGCCAATTCGGGCGGAGTCTTGTCGAGTGTTGTTCGCACTGCATCAACGATGGCAGCTACTGGCTCGGCGATTGCCTCACGTACCTGATCAGTTGATAAAGAAATTGTTCGTGGCAAACCGCTAATGAGATCACGCCCACGAATATCGGCGGTCATCTCTTCTTCAAATGGCCACGCTGAACCCATTTGAATTTTGATTTCTTCAGCAGTGCGTTCGCCCACTGCCAGTGAGAACTCTTTTTTCAGATACGCCAACAATGCTTCATCAAGTTCATCACCTGCAATACGTAATGACTGGGCAGTCACGATGCCGCCGAGAGAAATAACTGCGACTTCGGTCGTTCCACCACCAATATCAACGATCATGTTGCCGCTCGGCTCATGGACCGCAAGATCGGCACCAATAGCCGCGGCCATTGGCTCTTCAATAATGTGCACCGGCTTTCGGGCTCCGGCATATTCAGCTGCATCTTGTACTGCGCGTTGCTCAACACCAGTGATGCCAGAGGGCACGCAGATCACCATGCGCGGCTTACTCCAGCGACTGCTATGAACCTTCTGAATGAAATAGCGCAGCATTTTTTCGCAAACATCGAAGTCGGCAATCACTCCGTCTTTCAGCGGACGCACGGCCCGAATGTGGCCTGGAGTGCGTCCCATCATGCGCTTGGCCTCATGACCAACGGCGACTGGCTTGCCGTCAGAAACGTCAAGGGCGACCACCGACGGCTCGTTCAAGACAACGCCTTGACCGCGCACATAAATCAGCGTGTTTGCTGTTCCTAGGTCGATCGCTATATCTCGCCCGAGGGCCAGCGGGTTACTGCGGGCCATGGCCAGAGCCTCCTACGACGTGTGGTCCCTGCCAGAAAGCAGGAGTCCCCGAAATGTTACAGATTGGGGAAGAAAATA
>CALPPJ020000135.1 GCA_943325425.2 Bifidobacterium breve
GATTAGCAGTGATGACCTTGCGCATTTCTGCTTCGACGTTGGCCAAATTTTCTTCAGTGAAAACTCGGCCCCCTAAATCGAAGTCGTAGTAGAAACCATTTTCAATTGCCGGTCCGATGGTGTACTTCGCACCTGGATACAAATTCAAGACCGCCTGGGCCATGACATGGGCCGTCGAATGACGTAACACATGACGTCCCCGATCTGAATCAACCGTAATGATCTCGACCGAGTCACCCTGCTTCAACGACTGCGAAAGGTCAACTTGCTGACCGTTAACGACACCGGCAATAGCTGCTTTGCCCAAGTTACGACTAATTGACGTCGCCAAAGTGAGGACAGTTGAATTGTCGGCAACTTCACGCTGGGATCCGTCAGGGAGGGTGATTGATATCTCGGCCATTCGTGACAGTTTACGGGCAATGCCCAAGGCGCACTGTGGGATTTGTGGTGAGAAAGCGAGTTAGGAAGTTGAAACAGTCTGCTGATCTTGAACATGACCAACTTTTGCGGTGGTGATGGGTTCGGAATCGGCAGTTTTCCCGGCATAAACGTTCCGATACACCTGACCGGTCATCGATTGAACTTCAAACATGACTTCATCGATCATTGACCGCCAGGCCATATGCGGATCGGTTGATGTTGTGTAACGCTCGGGTCGAACTGGACGCCCAACCGTGATAGAGCACGAGCGAAAGAGTTTAGGTACTTTGGCGTCAGGTGGCTGGATGTCATCGGTGCCAACGATGCCAACTGGAAAAATTGGGCAACCAATTTTTGTTGCCAACCGAGCAGCGCCAGTGCGGCCCTTATATAAGCACCCATCGCGACTTCGTGTACCTTCGGGAAACATGCCGAAAAGTTCGCCGCGAGTCAAAACACCTTCTGCCGCGTCAAGAGCCGCTTGGCTTTTTTCACCGCCTGAGCGATCAATGGGGATCATTCCCATCATCGGAAAAAGAATTTTGGTTTTCCACGAATCCATGTACTCGGCTTTGCCGACAAAAGAAATATTGCGTTGGACGACCAACATCAAAAAGGCGGAATCAAGAAAACTCACATGATTGGGACACAGAATTGCCGGACCAGATTCGGGCAAACGCTCAAGACCAGATATTTCGATTGACCACAACCGACGAGCAACGGGAGCGAGCGCTGTTCGAGCACGAGTCTGGGCTTTTCCGGCACCTTGTGCTTTCATGGCTGAGATCACCTGCCTCTCGCGAATGCTGAGCGAATCATATGCATAAATGAATCAATAAGCGAGAAGAAATCGCGTCTTTATATGTCAATTCCTAACAACGCTGCCGCATTCTTTGCCGAGAAACCTTGGGCAACTGCTTGATCGATCGCCTTCAGAGCTGCAGGAGTGTCAAGATCGTTGTCGAGATGCTCTCGAACCTCGTTGAGCAACGTCACTGACTCAGCTGCATTGGCACTGCTCACCCACGATGCCAGGCGGTCTCGGGCGACCGGCATTTGGTCATTGGTCCACTCCCATTCAAAGCGGTAGTGGTGATTGATGATGGCCATACGTATCGCGCGGGGATCCCATTCACGACGTAATGCATCCACGAAGACCAAGTTGCCGAGTGATTTGGACATCTTGGCACCATCCATGAACACCATGGCTACGTGCATCCAATGTTTGACGAACGGTGCACCAGTGGCTGCTTCGCTCTGCGCCCGCTCACACTCGTGATGCGGGAAGATCAGATCACTGCCACCACCGTGTAAGTCGATCGTCTCACCTAACTCACGTAGTGCTAACGCACTGCATTCAATATGCCAACCGGGACGGCCAGCTCCCCATACGGCCTCCCATGAGGGTTCGTCGGAAGCCGAGGGGTGCCATAACACGAAATCAAGTGGATCGCGTTTGTTGGGATTATCGACATCGCCACCACGTTCGCGAGCAAACTCGATCATCTGTTCCCGCGTGTAGTGACTCACACTGCCGAACGAATCAAACTTGCTGACATCGAAATACACTGACCCGCCTGAAACGTAGGCGAAGCCCCGTTCAAGAACCATCCCGATAAAGCCACGGATATCTGGGATTGCTGACGACGCACGTGGAGTTGAATACACCGGCAAGGCGTTCAACGCTTCCATATCGCGTTCAAAGCGCGCTTCTTCGCCAGCCGCTAAATCGAGATAGTGCACACCTAGTTGTCGTGCCTTAGCGAAAAGCGGATCATCGACGTCAGTGACATTGCGAACACAGCGGACTTCGTGACCGAGATCAATCAGACGCCGCTGTAAGACGTCATAAGCCATGAAAGTGGCGGCATGCCCTATATGGGTGGCATCGTAAGGAGTAATGCCACACGTGTACATAAGTACACGCGGGCCTGGTTCGAAAGGCACTATGACCTGACGAGCGGTATCAAACAGCCTGATTGGCAAGTGACTGACCCTTTTCTACTTCTGTTCGGGGATCGAACGAATACCTGTCAACTTAGGCGCAACACGGGTCTTGTAGCGAACATTCAATTGCAAAAGAACCGCAGTAAATGCCTCAATAGCGGTGGCATTAGAAAGTTGGCCAGCATCAAGTGGTCGACAACCAGGAATCTTGTCAACAATTGCACTGACTTCGCTCAGCGCAGTCGGGTCGTCTGAGCAGATCAAGACATCTGAATCAATGGGCTCGCCGATATGGCCCAGTTCTTTGGCAGGAAGGTGATGGAAAGCTGCAACCACGCGACTGCGTGGGACTGCGGCTTGAATATGAGCGGCAACACTTCCGCGAGGCGGCAATAGAGGTTGAAATTCTCCGGCCACTCTGACTAAGGCGTTGGCCATGCTGATAATGATCTTGCCATCGAGTGCGTCAGCATTGTCTTGTACGGTCGTCGCCGCCGAATCCCAAGGGGTTGCAATAACCACCAGGTCGCAGGCTGAAGCCGCCGCGTTGTCTCCCCCTGATAAACGTCCTTGCAACTGCGGAAACTTTTCCACGAATTCGTTAGCTATTTCGACGGCTCGTTCGGCCGAACGTGAACCAATCACGGCGGTGTATCCAATTGAAGCAAGTCGGGCGGCAAGTGCTGAGCCGGCAGGACCTGTACCACCGAGAATTCCAATGCGCATACCTACACAATGACACATATTTGCCACGATTCGTTAGTTGACCTTTCTTGAAGAGGGAAACAACTAGTTTGTTCGTATGAGCCTTCTTACAGGTAAGAAAATAGTTGTCACCGGTGTCCTAACAGATGCCTCACTCGCCTTCGGGGTTGCCAAGTTGGCTCTCGAACAAGAGGCTCAAGTTGTCTTGACTGGGGCTGGTCGAGCAATGTCGCTGACCCAACGAACGGCGCGTAAGTTGTCCCAAACTGTTGAAGTTCTTGAGCTCGATGTGACAGTTGACGAACATGGTCCGATCGTTCGTGATCATTTGGCAGCAACTTGGGGTTCAGTTGACGGTGTCGTGCACTCCATCGGTTACGCACCAGAGGTGTGCCTTGGCGATGATTTCATGGCGGCAAAGTGGAACGATGTTGCGACTGCGATGCAGATCAGTGCCTATTCGCTCAAGCATCTCGCTGAAGTATTTGTACCGTTGATGAAGCCGGGTGGCTCAATCGTCGGACTCGATTTTGACAACACGGTCGCCTGGCCTGCCTACAACTGGATGGGCGTTGCCAAATCAGCTTTAGAAAGTATCAATCGCTACTTGGCGAAAGAACTCGGTCCGTTAGGTATCCGCTCAAATCTCGTTGCTGCTGGCCCCATCAAAACAATGGCCGCTAAATCAATCCCCGGCTTCAAAAAGTTTGAAGACATTTGGGACGATCGTGCACCCCTTGGCTGGGACGTCACTAACGGCGAACCCGTTGCGCGTGCAGTCATCGCCTTGTTATCTGACTGGTTCCCAGCGACCACTGGATCAATGATCCACGTGGACGGTGGGTATCACGCCACTGGTGCGTAAGGCAGTTTTACAAGCTGTATTTGATGGCGGTCAGAGACCGCTACGTTCCAAAATGTGGATGCCGCAGGCTGAGCCCAAGCCGATGACATGGGCCAGACCAACCTTGGCGTCCTTGATCTGACGATCGCCGGCTTCATTGCGCAAGTGATGACACACTTCCCAGATGTTGGCGATACCCGTTGCTGCAATGGGGTGACCCTTTGATTCGAGACCACCAGACACGTTGACGGGCATCGAACCATCGCGCCAGGTTGCGCCACTCATAAAGAAGTCAACGGCACCACCTTCGGGGCACAACATCAAGTTGTCGTAGTGCACCAATTCAGCAGTCGCAAAACAGTCGTGAAGTTCAACGAGGTCAAGATCGCTCGGTGAAACACCAGCCTGCTCGTAAGCAATCTTGGCGGCGTTACGCGTCAAGGTATTGACGTCGGGAAGAATCTGACAAGCCTCTTGGTACGGATCGGTGGTGAGAACCGAAGCCGATACTTTGATGGCACGGCGTTGCTGTTCTTTTGACAAGGTGCGAAGAACTTCACCCGAAGTAACGACTGCGGCTGCAGCACCGTCACAGTTAGCTGAACACATCGGACGAGTATTCGGGTACGCGATCATCATGTCGTTCATGATCTCGTCAAGCGTGAAACGCTTCTGGTATGCAGCCATCGGGTTCAGCACCGAATGAGCGTGGTTCTTTTCCGAGATCTTGGCGAAAAGTTCAAATGAAACACCGCCGTACTTGTGGCCGTACTCCATACCGACTTGGGCAAATGTGCCAGGCATGGTGTCAGTTCCGATACGACCATCGGTTGGGAGCACGCTTCCGAAACGGCCACGTGGTTCAAACTTGTTGCCATCTTTTTTAGAAACCCCGCCACCGCCGAGCAATCCGGCACCAGCAAGCTTTTCAGCGCCGACAGCAAGACCCATTTTCACTTCGCCTGACTTCACAGCCATGATGGCGGTGCGCAAGGCAGTTGCACCAGTGGCACATGCGTTCGCCACGTTGTACACCGGGATGCCGGTCTGACCGATTTGCTTTTGCAATGCCTGACCGAAACTTGCGCTAGCACCCATCAGGTTGCCCGCTGCCAAAATTCCGATATCGGCCATCGTGACACCAGCATCAGCCA
>CALPPJ020000136.1 GCA_943325425.2 Bifidobacterium breve
GCCGCGCGCAATTCATCTGGGTCAAGACGGTAATGCGGCGGACGCAATGTCACTGGACGCGTCACTGCACCAGCCAATGCGATGCAGGCTTGATAGCTGTCGTACATCGGTTCAAGTAAGGCAACTTCATCGCCAGTTTCAAGAAGCCCGAGTAAGACGCCAGCCAGCGCTTCGGTTGCTCCAGCAGTCACCAGGACTTCTGAATCGGGATCGTATGACAAACCCCAAAAACGCAATTGATGTTCACAGATTGCCCGACGAAGTTCAGGAATACCCAGACCTGGTGGATATTGATTTTGCCCACTACGAATCGCGTCTACGGCTGCATCAAGTACTTCTTGTGGGCCGTCATAATTCGGAAATCCTTGGCCGAGATTGATTGAGTTTGTCTCAGCAGCTAGCGCCGTCATCTCAGCAAAAATGGTTGATCCGAAGCCCTGCAATTTTGAATTGAGATAAGGCACTCGAGCCGACGAACCGGACATATCTCTAGGTTATGCGCAATTCACGGGCGAAGTTCAGCCTCAACAGCATCAAGTAACCCGCTTGCCCCAAATCGAAAAGTTTGCGGCGTTGCCCATTGTGGTCCCATGATGGCGTCAGCCAGATCGAGATATTGCTGTGCATCAGCAACAGTACGAATACCGCCCGATGGCTTGAGACCGACTGGTAGTCCAGAATCCCGGATGACCTGCAACATGGTGGTGACCGCCTCGGGAGTTGCCGACACCTTTGTTTTGCCAGTGGACGTCTTGATGAAGTCCGCACCCGACTTGATTGCCAATTCAGATGCCCGGCGAATTCTTTCTGGGTTGATGAGTTCGCCTGTTTCCAAAATGACTTTCAGATGAGCCGGTGCGTGAACAACTTCTCGAACCGCTTGCAACATGGAGAGAACTTGAGCCTCGTCACCTGTGATCATTGACTGATACGGCAAGACGAGATCAATTTCATCGGCGCCCGCATCAAGAGCTGCAATTGTTGTGGCAACAACATCAGCAACGTCAGTTCCTCCGTGCGGAAAATTCACAACAGTCGCCACTTTGATTGACGTTCCTCGCAAGATTGATGCGCACAAATTAACGAACGGTGGCCAGACACACACGGCCGCAGTATTACCGAATTCACCTTGAGCGCGTGAACAGAGTTCAACGACATCTTCTTCTCTGCAATCATCATTGAGGTTGGTGAGATCAATCAGTGACAAAATTCGTTGAGCGGACGATTGAGTTGTCACGAAACAAAACCCACCAAATTGTCGGGTCCAAATGACGTGGGCAGAAGTTGTTCCATCGTAAAAATCGCTCGGACTCCATCGGGCCCACAGGCGTAAATCGAAGTGTCACTCTTTGCAAACTCGCGTACTCGTTGACGACAGCCTCCACAACAAGTTCCTACTTCGGTGCTGTCACAAATCGTCACCAAAGCAAAGATTTCTTTTTCCCCTCCAGCAATCATGGCGGCGATGGCACTCGCCTCGGCACAGTTGCCCACTGGGTACGCTGCGTTTTCAACATTGCATCCAACGTAGATATTTCCGCGCGGGGTCAAAATCGCAGCGCCAACTAAAAAGTGCGAATACGGCGCATACGCACGGGCTTGAACGTCCTTGGCTTGCTCAAAAAGTTCCTGAACATGATGTTCTGAAGGTAACTGGGCAAATTCAATGATCTGATGGCTCACAGAACAACCTTATGGCACCTTTTCATGTGCAAACATGAAATGTGCTGAAAAGAAGTGTTCTGAGTTTTTGGAGTTGGTTCGCCCTCGGTGTGATTGTCATCGTCTGGACACCCTTGGTCTTTGTCGTCTGGGTCGCCACAATGCCGTTTGACAAAGGTCGTTACGCAACGGGTTACACCTTTCGTCGACTTTGTGTTTTGCACCAGTGGCTTAACCCACTTTGGAAATTTCGTACAAGTGGCGAACTTCCAAAGAACAAACGTAATCCATACGTGATGGTTTCAAATCACGAAAGTTTCGTTGACATGTTGTTGATTAGCCATCTCAAGATTGAAATGAAATGGTTAAGCAAAGAATCAATCCTCAAGATCCCACTGGTCGGCTGGATGATGAAAATGTCGGGCGATATTTCGCTTGTTCGTGGAGATCGTTCAAGCGGAGCCGCCGCGTTGAAAGTGTGCGAAACCTGGCTAGATCGCAAAATGTCAGTCATGATTTTTCCCGAAGGTACCCGCAGTCTTGACGGAGAAATTCGGGCGTTCAAAGATGGAGCTTTCCGACTGGCCATCACGACTGGTACGCCCATTTTGCCGATGGCCGTTCACGGCACCCGTTCGGCGCTTCGTAAGCATGACTGGCGAATGGGCGACACCAATGCTGAAGTTCGCGTCCTTGAACCCATCAGCACCGTTGGTATGACCGAAGACGATATTCCCGTACTTCGTGAACGCGTTCGAGACTTGATCGTGGCTGAAGTGGCCAAAATGAGCGCAGCCGACTAAATCAACAACCCGCCTGAATCAACGACCAGCCTGAATTAACGACCCGAATGTCCAAAGCCGCCACCGCGGTCATTGTCATCAAGTTTGGCCATTTCATTCCACTGCACGTGAGAGACCGGTTGAATCACGAGTTGAGCGATACGGTCGCCGCGACTGATGCGATAGGCATTTCGGGGATCGGTATTTACCAAAACCACCTTGATTTCGCCTCGATAGGCCGAATCAATCAGTCCAGGGCTATTCAGGACCGTCACCCCGTTCTTGAGGGCAAGTCCGCTTCGAGGCAACACAAAGCCCGCATATCCCCTCGGAATGGCGATGGAAATGCCCGTCGGCATCAAAATTCGGCCACCTGCTGGAGAAATGGTGATTTCTTCGCGGGCCAGCAAATCAAGGCCGGCATCTCCATCATGGGCGTACGTCGGAAGGTCTAGTTGCTTGTCGAGGCGAACAATAGAAATGCTGATTGGCAGATCACTCATGCCACGACGATACGCGCTCGGGCAGCAATTTTAAAAAACGGCCATTTAAACGGCGCATTGATAGATCGCCACAGCCATGGCGTAGCGTCTCCGATGTGCTTGTGTGGATGGATTTAGAAATGACGGGGCTGATCCCCGAAAAAGACGTCATCGTTGAAATTGCAACGATCGTCACCGATGACCAACTCAATGTCATTGCCGAAGGCCCCGATCTAGTCATCCACCAAACTGATGAAGTTTTGGCTGGCATGGACAAGTTTGTGGTCGATATGCATACTAAGTCGGGTCTGCTCACCATGATCCGCGAATCCACGATCTCTCTTGAACAAGCCGGTCAGCAAACGCTTGAATTCATTAAGGCCCATGTTCCCGAAGCGCGAACCGTTCCCTTGTGTGGCAACTCAATCGGCACCGATCGCCGTTTCTTGGCGCGTTATTTACCCGACATCGAAAACCACTTGCACTATCGCTCGGTTGATGTCAGCACCATCAAAGAACTCGTGAAGCGTTGGTATCCCGGTAGCGACAGCGTGCGTCCCTTCAAAGTTGGTAAGCACCGAGCGCTCGACGATGTTCATGAAAGCATCGCCGAATTACGCTTCTACCGCGAGAAAGTTTTTGTTCAATGACCCAACCTGCCCCCCGAATACCCAAACAAGAGCAATTACCAGCGAGTGACGACATCCTCGAAATTGCTCCAGGTGTTCTACGGGCTCAGCTGCCGATCTCAATTCCAGGCCTCGGTCACGTCAATATGTATGTGCTCGAAGACGAACGTGGTGTCACCTTGGTCGACCCTGGTCTCCCCGAGAAGGCCAGTTATGCAGTCGTCAAAAAACGACTTGTACAAATGGGCGTTCCCCTCAAGCGGGTCCATTCGGTCATCGTGACTCACAGTCACCCCGATCACTTTGGTGGAGCACATTGGCTACAAAGTGAAACTGGTTGCGACATCATCACGCACGAAAAGTTTCGCGTCTTTTGGGATCCAACCGAACCACCCGATGTCGACATTGACGACCCTGACAACGCGCCGAAGCATCGCATGCCGTGGGAACCTCCACCGTGGGGCGGACCCGGAATGGACATTCCCTGGAAGAGACGTGCCCGAATTGCGGTGACTCGCCGCATTCCCAAGCTCATGCGCTTACCCCGACCAACCATTCGTCTCGCTGATGCCGAGCACTTTCGTTTCGCGCGTCGTGATTGGGTCGCGGTTCATACGCCCGGCCACACTGCAGACCATTTATGTCTCTTTGATCCCGAACATGGTTTGATGTTGTGCGGTGACCATGTGCTGCCAACCATTACGCCTCATATCAGTGGCATGATGCCCGCCAAGGATCCTCTCAACCTGTTTTTTGAATCACTCGACAAAGTTGCCGCTTTTGGCCCACAGGTCAAGATCGCTCTACCTGCCCACGGTGACATCTTTACCGATCTTGCTGGACGAGCGAACGACATCAAAGAACATCACGTCGGACGACTTCAAAAATTACGTGATGCTTGCCTTGAAGTGAACCGACCGACAACAGTGATGGAAATGTCAACATATCTTTTCTCACCTCGATCACAAGGTGGAATGGCAGACAGCGAAACATATGCCCATCTTGAGCATCTTCGCTTAGCCGGCGAAATGGATCGTCTTGATGTTGATGGGCGTTATCAGTACACACTGAAGGACTAATTAGTGGCAGGCTGTAACCGTGAGCAGTCGCCCAAACGTTCTCTTCATCACTCTTGATCAATTTCGCGGCGATGCGTTGTCATGCGCCGACCATTTCATTGTCAAAACACCGAACCTTGATGCATTAGCTCAATCAGGAGTACGTTTCTCAAGCCACTACACCCAATCAACACCGTGTGCACCCGGCAGGGCTGGCCTCTACACCGGTATGTATCAAATGAATCACCGGGTGGTGGCTAATGGGACTCCACTTGATAATCGTTTTGACAATGTTGCTCGACTTGCACAGCGAAGTGGTTATCAGGGAAAGCTTTTTGGCTACACCGACCAATCAATAGATCCACGAATGACCGCCAGTCCCGATGATCCGCGATTACAAACATATGAAGAGATCCTGCCCGGCTTTGAATGGGACCTCAATCTCA
>CALPPJ020000137.1 GCA_943325425.2 Bifidobacterium breve
CGACGACGGTGGAAACCAGGACATAACAACGCGCAACAAAAGCACGATGGTGCACAGGTTGATCAAAGTCCCAAGAATGCCCATGAGAGTCAGTATTCGGGATTGACTGGACGTGTATCAGGCTTGAGCAAATACACACCACGAGCGACTTTTTCGATCTTGCCGTGCAAGGCATAACACAGACCGCTCGAAAAATCGATCATGCGACGGGCCACTTCATCGTCGCATCCTTCGGTATTCAAAATCACTGGGTTTCCATCGCGAAAACGATTGGCCACTTCTTGAATGTCATTAAATCGAATGGCCTTCACTGTGTGGGTTTCACCTTGCACTGGTCCCCCCAATGTTCGAACCGAAGATCCCTGACGCGCCGAAATCGGACGAGGCTGCACTGAAGAATCGTCAAACTGTGGACGGCGCGGTGTCGGAACCGGGTCGGTGTCACGGGGAGACACTTGACGTGCGACTGGTCGCGAGTCGTCGAAACCGCCACGGGGATCGGCAGTGCGCGAAACGCCGCCGGAACGATCGGCCTGATCGTGATCGTCGTAATCGTCGTACGCATCGTCCTCGCCGAGGCCGAGATAGTCCATCGCTCGTCTAAAAATTGACATCACCGAAAGAATAGTCGCTATTGATGGGTCATGGGTGGACGGTCGCCAAAGATAGCCGACCCGATTCGAACCATGGTTGAGCCACACTCAATGGCCAGTTCAAGGTCGGCGGTCATGCCCATCGACACTTCGGGGACGCCCAATTCGTGGGCCAGTCGAGCTGTCGTTTCAAAAGCCCGTCGAGTGATCGCGATATCTCCACTCGATGGTCCAACTGTCATCAATCCGACTACCTCTAGACCAAGGTCTATCGCACGGGTAAAAAGCTCGCTCAGCCCGCTGACTTCACAACCACCTTTGTCTGCTTCACCGGTCGCATTGACCTGCAACATGATTCGGGATTGCGGAGCTCGACGCGCAATTTCATCAACGATTGAATCACGATCAACAGATTGCCAAACATCAACGATCGGGCTCAATGAACGTACCTTATTTGACTGTAAACGACCAATGAAATGAACTTCAGGCCGATGGACTGGATCGACTCCCGGCCATTTCTCAAGGAGATCTTGCGCATAATTTTCACCAATCATTGAACAACCGGCGGCTATCACTGCGTTCACCGCACTAGCGGGAAATGTTTTTGTCACTGCAACAACTCGAACTCGTTCGCCGCCATATTCATACACTCGGTTCACGATCAATTCGTAATTTTCTTTGATTCGCCGAGCAGCAAAAGTCTCATCATCACTTTTCATGGCGTTCTCCAAATCATGGTGTTCTCCATACTCCGACGATCTGTCGTTCTCGTTCGCCGCGGACCCGGTGTGAGAAATACTGTTCTGCTCGGCAACCCGTGCACTCTCCGAGTTCAGTGAGGGGAATGTCCAGAGAAGTGAAAAAACTACGAATGCAAGCAGTCACGTTCAACGCTGGGCGACCAATGTGATCAAGGCCTCGAGCACTTGATCCGAATAGGTCAGCCATCACGCGTAAGTCAGATTCGCTGAATTCATAACAACATTGGCCAATATGCGGGCCGACGAAACCGTGAACGGCGACATCATTATGTGTGCGCATGAGCGCTTGGGCTTGCGCCAACACCCCATCACGAAGACCTTTCCAACCGGCATGCACGGCAACGAGTGAATGTTCACCAATCAGAAAAACAGGGGCGCAATCACCGACCCAAATCCCAAGCACCGCGTTGTTCACGTCCGTGCCAATCACATCACCGGTTTCACCGTCGTGACTCCCCGGAGTGTCAACCCACCGCGAGTCCAACCCGTGGACCTCGCTCAATTGCGTCCACGGCAAAGCAACTAACTCTTGACGACGTGAACTGAGCAACGCCCGATCCACAACATCGCTATTGAAATCGCCATCGGAACGATGGGAGACCACAAAATTGACTGTTGGGATACTGGGAAGTTGGACGAAGGCGGGCATGGGCCCGCAATCTCACTTTAGGAACGACGGGACATCGAAATCGTCATCACCGTCGTCGGTTGACACGGGATCAGACGCAAAAATGTCCTTCGCTGGAGCAGCGGGACGAGCCGTTCCACCAGTTTGATTTGGACGAGCGGCTGGACGTCCTGTCGGGCGAACCTGCGGAGCACCATCCCAACGATCGAAGCCGGCGGCTATCACTGTCACGCGCACCTCATCACCCATATCGTCATTGATGACGGTTCCGAAAATGATGTTTGCATCTTGATGAGCAATGCCATGAATAATCTCAGCAGCCTCATTCATTTCCATCAACGTCATCGTTGAAGGACCAGTGACATTGAGCAGCACACCGCGAGCGCCTTCGATTGATGCTTCCAGCAAATTGCTTGACAGCGCCTTCAAAGCAGCGTCACGGGCACGACTGTCACCGCTTGCTGAACCAATACCCATCAATGCTGAACCAGCGTTCTGCAACGTCATCTTGACGTCAGCAAAGTCGGTATTGATCAGACCAGGATTCGTAATCAATTCTGAGATTCCAGAAACGCCGCTGTAGAGAACCTCGTCAGCTCGAGCGAAAGCCTCCATGACGGTGTCTCGCGCATCAACGACTGATAACAAACGATCGTTAGGCACAACAATCAAGGTGTCAACTTTTTCCTTGAGCTTGGCGATACCCGCGTCGGCTTGAACCGCACGACGACGACCTTCAAACGAGAAGGGACGGGTGACAATGCCGATCGTGAGCGCACCAGCCGCCTTGGCAATTTCTGCCACAACTGGCGCAGCACCCGTTCCGGTGCCTCCGCCTTCACCTGCTGCGATGAAAACCATGTCGGCGCCCTTCAGCGCGTCTTCAATTTCATCGCGGTGCGCTTCAGCAGCCTGGCGGCCAACTTCCGGGTCGCTTCCAGCGCCAAGACCACGAGTTAACTCACGGCCCACGTCAAGTTTGAGCTCGGCGTCACTGGTCATCAAAGCCTGAATGTCGGTGTTTATCGCAATGAATTCGACCCCACGCAGATTTCGCTCGATCATTCGGTTAATTGCGTTGACGCCACCGCCGCCGACGCCAACAACCTTGATCTGGCATATGTAATTGTTTTGTCCACCAACCATGTCGGGAGACTCCTCTTTTCGGTTGTCGGCAAGCCGACGTTGAGTTGAAAATAACCAGTAATTCGGTGATTAGTCTCGCACTTCCGAATCGCCAATGGGGGGATACCCCCGTCAACGAACGCTCGGTTGTCCGCTAGATACGTCGATCACGGCGTAGCGATTGGTACCTTGCCGCTTAATTTCGTTCACAACCCCGACGAGTTTCGCCTGAAAATCATCGGGCCGACCGAAAATAACCGCTACATCGTTCGTGAGTGAGAGCGACACTTCACCTTCTGGACTAACAGTGACCGACAGCAGTCGGATGCGAAGATCGCTCGGCAGGGCGTTGATTAACTCGGCCGCACCGAGTAGCGGCTGTTCGGTCATTTGCCCGGCAGAAAGATTTGGTCCGGTGCCAATAATCCGGATGTAATCAGTTGGGTCGCCCTCAATGACGTCAAGCACTCGCCCATCACGATCGATCACTCGGTTGAATCCATCTACGGCACGAAAGAAGGCAATAGGGGTACGTTCAACGATTTCTATTGTCACTCGCGCCGGCAGATGCATTGAAACCCGGGCCAGTCGGACCCAGGGAATCGCCAAAAGTCTTGTCTCAGCAACTTCAAGGTCAACAGTCAAGATGGGTTCGCCGTCAATACTGTCGACGATTGCCGCGATTTGTTGAGGGTCGGCATAGACAACGCCTTCAACATCTACTTGTCGAACCGAAAGAATTGGACTCGTCAACAACAATAAGATCAGGACGACCGCAGCCACGACGAGTCCCACAACGGTAAACCAGCGCAAACGTCGCCGACCTTCTTGTCGTTGAACTGCAATTCGGCGTAACCGAAAACGTGCGGCACCGTTATCGGATTGACGTGGAGTTTTCCGGTCAATTACTTCAGAGTCATCAGAGATAACGACCCTTTTCTTTCCAGAGCTGTCAACTTTGGTCTGCGGAGTCTTTTTCACGGTCGCCAAATCATCCGTTCCATCAAAATCTTGGGGCCGAACCTTTTGGCTAAGTCGCTTCAGAAATGAAAATTTGTCACTCATCAGAACCCCTGGTACTTATCTCGTGCATCCAACCGATCAAACGAACTTCGGAACGAAGGTTGAATCCAAATTTTTGTTGCACGACTGCTTGAACATGATCCATAACAGCAACAACGTCACTCGCGCGACCACCCGAATCGGCCTGAATAAAGTTTGCGTGTTTCACTGAAACCTCGGCTGAGCCGATACGAAAACCTCGCAGTCCGCATTGATCAATCAACTCACCGGCCGCGATTTCGCCAGGGACGGGATTCACAAATACTGAACCCGCATTTTGCCCGCCGGGTTGATTTTCACGACGCCACTTCACGATATCGTCAATAATGCCGAGCGCTTCGTTGCTATCGCCCCATGTCAACTGAAAAGTTGCATCGATGATCACATCGTGATCCGGAATTTCCGATCCTCGAAAACGCAAGCCAAATGCCGCTTTCTCAATGTCGCGAACCTCTCCAGATCTGCACGAAAAGACTCGCGCACTCACCAACGACTCAGCGATATCTGAACCGTGGCCTCCGGCATTCATTTTGATTGCCCCGCCGACAGTTCCCGGCACGCCGACTGCCCATTCAAATCCGCGCAATCCAGCGACTGCCGTACGGCGGGCCATTACCGGAAGCGCTACCGCCGAACCAGCGATAACAACGCTGTCTTGATTTTGTTCTGGCAGCACCAGTTGTTGCGCAAAATCACCGAGTTGCACGACTATTCCAGCAAATTCTGAATCTGCAAAAAGGCTGTTGCTCCCCCGACCAAGAACCACCAGTGGTGTCGACGAATCGCGAGCAATTTGAGCGACTCTGATCAACGTCTCGACATCA
>CALPPJ020000138.1 GCA_943325425.2 Bifidobacterium breve
TCGGGAATTGTTGAGGAAATCTGCAACTCAACCAGACCAGATCGATAGTTCTAGCGGCGGCCCTGTTCCATGCTGCCAGCGATGATGGAATCAAATTCGCTCTGCGAGATGTACGAAGGTGTGTAGCCAACACCCATCATTTGGAGTTGGCGGTAGAAGGCTCGAAGGTGGTTGCGTGAACCCAGTTCGAGTGAGTCGTACACAACGGCGATATCGGGCATTGTAGATTGCAAACGTTGCAGGTCCATGATGTCCAGGTCTTCAATCAACGCACCGACCGTGAATGCATCAACCAAAGACTTCGAGCCGGTAGCGACGAGGTCTTGGTAGAGCTTGGTGAATGTGGGGTCGGTGAAAGTGCCGACGTTGGTCGAGACAATCGGATCTTGAATGTCGTAACGATCAAGCAAAACTCCCACCGCTGACACATGAGTATCTTCTGCTTGAGAAATATTGGAAAAGACATTGCTTCCCCAAAGGTTTCCCAACGTGATGTAGACATCGTGAGCGAGTTTTTCCTCTTCACGCATCCAGACCAGGCCAGCAGCATCTGCAGCTGAAATCGATGAACTTGCCGGTATTGATGACAGCGTTTCATCAACAACTGCTGGCGGAATAGGTGTCACACCCTCCATATCGGAAGCATCTGAAGCTGTTGTCGTGGTTGTTATATCGGCATCGGTAGTTGTTGTGACTACATCGGTGGTTGTTGTCTCAAGTGTTGTCGTTGTTGCGAGTACAACTGTGTCGGCTGTGGAATCTGAGTTATCTGTGCAAGATGCCATCGCGAAGGTAATGCAAAGCAATGCAAATGATTTGGGAAGGGTGTTGAGTTTCATAATGCAACATAACCGTGGTCGATTATGGAAGATCTGGGCACTAAGTCACTCAATCTTCGCCAAGCAGCAACTACTTGATTTCCTTAAGGCGAGCAGTCGCAAGAGCGCGCAAAAGTACTGCATCAACTTTCCAGTCAATCGGAACTTGGAAGGTGTGCTTATTCACGACGTATTTACTGAGCTTGGCATTGAAACTTTCGAGAACGTCACCACTGAATGGATTGAGGGTGATGTGGTTCTTGGCGACTGACAGTCCGATGATGTAGTGCGTATCAAGTCGCAACATCGGTTGATTCCATGCAATGACTAATTCAAGGTCGGGGTACTTCGTGTTGATTGCAGCGAAAATCGCCTGTGCGGTCTTGGCAGCCACAGGATCAATGCTGGCGAAAAACTCTTTTGGATTTTTGAAACGCTTTGAAGTCTCTGATCCGCGAAAATACATCACTAACGCATTCGCGTGAGCCTGACTGAAAGCGTGATTCTCGCGCAGGAACGCAATTTGTTCGGGATATTTGGCGTCACCCAATTCTTTGAGTCGCTCAATCCACAAAGAAATCGGCCCACCGTGCTTCTTTTCAATCGCCGGGAACAACTTGGAGCGATCGCCGCTGCTGTCAGTCACAACGAAAATGTTAGTTCCGAGGACTAGTTATGTTTTGTAGGGGAGAGGGAATTGATACTTGAGCAGGCAGGTCCGATCTGGTCTGGCGAAGAGGCAGTTTTCCTCAGTTATTTCAGACCAGATCGCAAGAGCGTGCGTTAAAAGCGGTTGGGTCGCATGACTTGGGTTGGTGTAATCCAAGCCACGGTTGCATAAGTTTCAAAATACTTCTCGGCAAGCACCGACATAATCGCGTCGGCAACTTTGTCGGTCACCACGGTTTCAAGTCGGATACTCGGACCATTCAGATCAAGCGACCTATTGCCAGTTAC
The DNA here is from genome assembly GCA_943325425.2 of Bifidobacterium breve. Taxonomy (GTDB): domain Bacteria; phylum Actinomycetota; class Acidimicrobiia; order Acidimicrobiales; family Ilumatobacteraceae; genus Casp-actino8. Next base: position 1,776 of record CALPPJ020000138.1, read on the forward strand.
TCCTTCACCGCGAACGTGCGAAATTGAATATCCCTTTGCTCCACATTTCTTGATGTCGTCAATCAATTTTTGCTCGACGACTGATTCAGCAATGATGGTGACGAGTTGGCGATGTGTTGTATTCATAGTTCCTCGATCATGTGAGTGCTTGGGCAATGGCGATGTAATAGGGGATACCGAAAGTCAAGTTAAACGGGAAGGTGACACCAAGTGAAGCAGTCACATACAAACCTGGGCTTGCCTGAGGTAAGGCGATTCGAACCGCCGCTGGGGCGGCAATGTACGAAGCGCTACCTGCAAGTGTTGCCATGACGGCAACACCTCCGGTTGACATTCCAGCGGTAACCCCAACCAGAGCACCGAGGAATCCGTTGATGAGCGGAATCAGAATTCCGAGCACAACGAGTTTGAATCCAGCCGATTTGATATCGCGAAGGCGCTCGGCGGCGATGACACCCATTTCAATTAAGAACAAAGTGAGTGCACCTGCGAACAGACCTTGAAAGAGTGGGTCCGTTGGTGCCATGCGTTCGGCGCCAACAATGGCACCAATCGCGAGGCCAGCAACTAAGAGCGCGATGCTGCGGCCACGCACCACTTCACCAAGGGCAGATTTCCAATTGGTGTTTGACGATGCGCCTCTCGTTAAGAAGAGTGCAACAACGATGCCGACAATTTCAAGAACTGCCAAAAGCCCGGCGACAAAACCCTCGTATTCAATTCCACGAGTTTCAAGAGTTGCAATGACCACGGTGAAGGTGACAGCAGAGACCGAACCGTAGTGGGCGGCTAGCGCAGCCGAGTTAATGATGTCAAGTCGATTAATGACTCGGAACAGTATGAATGCAATCAGTGGGGTGGCGATACCCAGAACTAAAGCAGCCAATAATGGTTTCCAAATATCTGACGGCGACGACGCAGCTAACGCTTTACCGCCTTTCATGCCGATGGCGAGCAAAAGAAATGTCGATAGAACTGGATAGAGCGACTCAGGGAGCCGTATTTCGAATTTCAGCATCGTTGCAATCAGCGCAACGACGAATGCAATGACTGGCGCAGTTAACAAACTGTCGGCGATTGATGCGGCAATCATGCTCGGCTCCGAATCTTCTTCAGAAGGGGCTCGATGATGACTTGAATGTTGTGACTTGCTTCAAGTGGGTGTCGCAAGGGTCGATTGAGATTGATTACGTAGGTGTTCTTTCGACCATCTTTGAACACCGATAGGTAGCCGTCGGCCGAAAGTTCGTGCACGATGCGGTGGACTGTACGTTCACGGATGCCGACAAGTTCGGCGATTTCGCTGAGTCGAATCTCGGGGTCTTTAGCGATGCAGATCAGAACATGGGCATGGTTAGACAGAAAGGTCCACGAGGGGACTTCGTCTAAGTTTGAGCCGACTTTAGTTGACATATAAAACATGATATATAAGTCATGTTTTATATGTCAACTTTGTACGATCTGGTCGGGAATAGTTGAGGAAATCTGCCACTTTGCCAGACCAGATCGTGAGGGGGAGTCTTCCGAGAAAGCATTTTGTAGGGTCAAAGATTATGAAAAGTGTTTTTCGAGTCACAGTTCGTGGGCAATTCGCGAATTTGTCTGATGAGGCACGCCGATACTTGGTGAAGGCCCAAGCCGAGCATGATCTGTTCGTGTCGGCTTACACACCCGAGGGCACTTTCTCGTATGACGAGCGCATTTTGTTTTTCAATATGCGATACGAGGTTCATGCAGATTCAGAAGAAAAGGCTCAGGCATCATCCTTTGTCGAGGCTGAATCCTTTTTGAAAACGATGGGCTTCACCCATAAGCCTTTGAAGGTGACAGTGGTCGATGTGAGCCAGATATGGAATTCGCCAAGTGAGGTGGCCCGTGACAATTGATCCGCGAGTTGACGCCCACATCGCAAAATTTTCAGGAGAACATCGAGATGCTCTGAATCACATCAGGGCGCAGTTGCGCGAGATCTTGCCTGATGCTGACGAGGCGATCAAATACAACATGCCGTGCTTCGTAGTCAACGGACAGGGGATTGCAGGTTTTGACGCATTCAAGAATCACTGGTCGTATTTTCCGATGAGCGGATCTGTATTGAATCAATTTGATGACTTGCCAGCGTGGACTGAAACCACAACAGGAACATTGCGAGTTCCATTAGATCGACGCCTCACGAAAAAGTTAGTGAAGCAACTGATCAAAGTGCGGCTGGATCTAGCTAACCAGCCAAAGCGCCAGCAAAAACCTGCCAAGCTAAAAGTGACTTAGCAACAAAACTCAAGATGATGTAGGTACGTTCGCCGTGCAAGTAATTCGCCCACTTACCGCGCGCTTTGTACTGCTTCCACTGCACAATGGCGAAGCAGTTGAACAAAATGAAGATTGAGAAGATGATTCCGTACACGAAGCCAGGCGTCGTCGACTCTGAAGGGCCCTTGGGTGTCCACACGTTGACGGCGGTAGCAATCCAAGGAATGATGCCTGCGAAGCAACCAAACCAAAATGGAAGCATGTCGCCATCACCGGGAGTTGTGTAGCGCTCTTGTAGCCAGCCAAACAGAACCATGCAGACGTTGACTGCGAAGATTGACAGGAGAGCGATGTAGTCGGCCGTTCCGTTGAGCTGCATGATGACGATGAGCATGATGGACGATGACAACGAGTATTCAATCCAACGGTATTTGTTGATGTGCACCTTGAGTCCGTCGGCATATTGCTGAAACACTCGTGGAGATGCAACGAAGAAATGGAAGAAGGCCGACAGCGCCATGAAGGCAGCGACCATGTAGCCAGTGTTGATATTGAACAAATTGATTGATTCGGTGAACATGCCGCTGCCCGGTGCGTCGGTGAGGTAGGTCGCCTGTACCGGCAACGAGAAGTTATTAGACAACAACAGAATCGCTAGAAATGACACGGTGTGCAAAATGCCGGCACCAATGTTGAGGCGACGAAGGCGAGAGATCTCTTGTTCCATGTCAATGAGACTAGTGCCAGCGATCTGGTCTGCTTGGTTAACGGGTTTCCTCAGTTATTTCCGACCAGATCGCGAGTAGGTGAGTAGGCGGGGATGCGGATACTGGCGTTGTTGGCTTCGAGCGACGGGCGAATCTCACGGAACAAGCGGCGATACCTAAAGAACGGCACTCGTGGGTACATGTGATGAATCAAGTGGTGGTCTTGGCCGAGCAACATGACGTGGCTAAAGATCCAGCCA
>CALPPJ020000139.1 GCA_943325425.2 Bifidobacterium breve
CCGCGTCCTGAAAGCAGGAGGTGTTCTTCGGTTGGCGACTGACATTGAGGATTATTGGCGTAAGTCGATCACTGTTGTTGCGGCGAATGAATTATTTGATGTCCCAGAGTTTTCGCGACCCGATTGGCGTATTGAAACCGTCTTTGAGCGACGAGGAATCAGCGAAGGCCGTCCGCCAGTCGACATCTATTGGACTCGCCATTAGTTTTTCTGGTGGCGATAAAGCAGGTATTTCGACACTTTTTCGCCACCAGATTCTCCAAGGGATGGTTAGAGGCCGAGGCGAATACCGGCGTCGAGGTCATCGGCGGCTGAGAAGGCTCGACGAACGAGCGAGTCCATGAGTGCCGCACCGCGTTCATTTGCAGTATCGAGTGAAAGAATGCTGGCGGCGAATGATGTGCAATAGAACAACACACCTTCGGCATAACCCTGCATGATGGTGTCGTAATCGGCCCATTGATCGGGTACGCCACCAGCGCGCATCTTGTCGCAGTAACGATGAATCAGTTCGTCCTGCATTGACCGTCGCATCTCAGTCGTCATGTTTGTGCCCAAGAAGTACACCAGATCAGTGGTGCTCGGCGAACGCATTGATAGCTGCCAGTCGATAAGTGTCATCGTGCCGTCATCATGAAAGAACATGTTGTCAAGACGAAAATCTCCATGAGTCAGCGTGCACGGCCAATCAAAATACTTTTGCATCCATGTTTCGATCATCGGCGCAAATGTTTCACACCATTTCAAAACTCGAGGTGGTAGCGAATCTTGATAGCGCTCAAGAAACATCGGCCAACCAATTGGGAACAGGGTTCCGACAGTTGCGGTCATTGGGTCGCTGATGCTGGGCATCCAATCAAGCGTTGCCAGCTCTGGTTTATCGAACCAGGCGCTGTGCAGTGTTGCGGCAACATCGATCGCCGTACGTGCCTGGTCGGGAGTTGGGCCAGCGACTTGATCACCCGAATGCGCTGGACTCAAGTCTTCAAGTACGAGCGCATATGGATCAACTGAACTATGCAAGCAGCGCGCCAGTTTGATTCCCCTTATTTGAGACGCGACTTCGGTGTAGAACCGATGTTCGCGATTCCAGACGCCCATCATTTCGCCCATCACTTGACCGCCCGGGTCAGACGTCGGGAATTTGACGATGATGCTCTCTGGAACGTTCTCGCCAACAAGTGAGACGCGGGCAAGTTGACCCATGAATCCTTCGCCGGCCCCAATGACTTGCAGGCTAAAACTGGTGACCCGGCTTTTGAGAACCTCGCTCAGCCATTCAGTGGAAATGTCAGACAAGACTGTTGGTGTGCCCCCCATGGCGTCACCTCCCCAAACGTGAGCATAGGTTGTGCAAGTTCGTTTGGGAAGAGGCAATTCGGGGTACCTTGATCAGGTGAATCTGAGTCCTGAATTTGTTGAGGCACTGCGGTTGGTCGTCGGCGGTAACAATGTCTTGGCTGAGGATCTCGCAAGCTACGGCACCGATTGGACAGGTCGGTTCATTGGAAGTCCATCTCTTGTGGTCCGCCCTGGGTCAACGAGCGAAGTGAGTCAAGTCATGCATTTGTGCTCGCAGCACAATGTTGCAGTGGTGCCACAAGGCGGAAACACTGGTTTGGTCGGTGGAACCTTGGCCGATGATGGTCAGATCATTCTTTCGACCAGTCGAATCAATTGGATCGGATCTATCGATGCGGTGAGTCAGCAGATTTCGGTCGGAGCCGGAGCAACTGTTGAACAGGTTCAAGAATCCGCCAAGCAGTTTGGCTTGCGCTATGCCGTTGATTTCGGCGCTCGAGGATCAGCGACGATCGGTGGGACGATCGGAACCAATGCTGGAGGAATCAATGTGTTGCGGTATGGCTCGACGCGACAGCAGCTCGTCGGTATTGAAGCAGTATTGCCCAACGGTGATGTGATCGAACATATGGCTGGATTGATCAAGGACAACACTGGCTATGACATCGCATCACTCTTGTGTGGCAGTGAAGGAACCCTCGGAATCGTCACGGCCGCTCGCTTGCGTTTGCTTCCGTTACACACATCTCGGACCACGGTTCTATTGGGTTGCGACTCAACTGAAGAGGTTGTGCATGTTGTGCTAGGAGTTCGCCAACAGTTTGATTCTCTTGATGCCGCGGAGTTGTTTTACGCAGATGGAGCAAACCTTGTCGCTGAAGCGTTCAACGTGGCGATTCCTTTTGTCGCTCCGGTGTATTTACTCTTGGAATTCTCTGCCGATGTAGATCTCGCCTCGGACATTGAGAGACATCTTGCTCAGTCGAACTTTGCTGGTTTGAGTGCCGTTGCTCAAGATGAACTAGGTCGAGCGAGACTGTGGCGTCTGCGTGAAGAACACACTGCGGCTATTTCAACGCACGGCGTGCCCCATAAGTTTGATGTCACGGTCGCAGTATCTGATTTGCCGAAGTTCATTGTAAAGACTCGTCAACGGATCTCTGAGACAAATGCAGATTGGACGGTCTACATCTTTGGCCATGCGGCTGATGGAAATATGCACGTCAATGTACTGGGCCCATCGGCGACCGATGAACTCGTTGATGAAGTTGTTCTTCAGGTTGTTGCCGAATTCAAGGGCAGCATTAGTGCCGAACATGGCATAGGCAGTGCGAAGAAGAAGTGGTTGTCACTGAGCCGTTCGCAAAATGAGATTGCGATGATGAAGGCCATTAAAGGTGCGATAGATCCGCAAGGATTAATGAATCCAAATAATTTGTTCGCGAGGTGAACTAACTACGACGTCATTCCACCAAGGCCCACGAGACCACGGGCCATTTCAATTTCGCCCATATGGCGTAAGCCATGCTGATACAGCCAACACTCAACTCCGTCTAACACGGTGACGCCTTGTTCGCCGGCGACGCGGGCGCTGAAGGTAGTCGCTATTTGCGGAGGGAATGGGCGAGGTATGACGACACGTTCGAGTTCGGCTGGGTCAAGTTGTTCGAGCCAAGCCGATGTTCGCGCATACACCGCACGCATGTATTCGGCGAATGCGTCGAGGTCACCGATACGTTGGTGGACCATTTCGTCAACGGTCCGATGTTTGCCATGATCGTTGATCGTCAGACCTACTCGTGCTTGCCATTCGTCATTCCAAAGGGGCGGTTGGCCCGAGAGCAACATGAAGGACGCATCATGCACATTGGCGTAATGGAAGAGACAAAAAGCGATGGGAACCACGCCTTCGCGCTCGAAGTGATTGACGTGTTCCAAGTCCATTGAGTCAATGGCATCGTCGTACAGGCTGAAGAGGGCCTTCATCCGGCGCTGTAGCGAGTCAAGAATGAGCTGGTTTGACATTGATCCTCCGAGGTACGAACTGCTGCCACCGTAGCACCCAATTCCATATTGTGTCATTCTGAATGCCACTTGATCGTTGTGGAGTTGCTAAGTTGGCGGTATGCGCTACGGAAAAATTGACTTCGATTACGCCCTCGACCTTGCTGGTCGCACACCTGAGAACGACGGTCCGATCTACATGGTGAACTTCATGAAGTATCGCGATGTCGCTGGATACGACGGTGTCAAGGGGGCGGAGAAATCGGCCAAACCTGGTATCTCGGGTATCGAAGCCGACAATTTGTATAACCCATCCGATGTTCTGACCAAGATTGGCGCTCAAGTTGTCTTCGTGGGCGAGATTGTTGCGCAAGGAACCGAGGGTGAGTGGGACCGTATGGCCATCGTGAAGTACGCCAGTCGTGTTTCGTTTATGGAAATGCAGAACCGTCCAGACTTCAAAGAAAAGCATGTGCACAAAGAAGCTGGCATGTTGTACACGATTGTGATGGGCACATTGCCTCGCGGTGAGCACCAAGCGATTGACCGTTCGATGTATTGCACTTTTGAATTAACAGCAGCACCACAACAGGGTGAAGCATCAAACCATCAGGCGCGCCTCGCAGTCGAAGGAACCATCGTCGGTGATGGACGCAAGTGGGATGACCTCACGATGACTTGGTCAGATGACATTCCAGTCGTCGCACCGCGTGAAGTTGGTGGCGAAGTGATGACAGTCGTGACCAAGATTCAGACCGATCGCATGGGTAAGTCGTTCATCTCCTAATTCGGTCGACGACTACTTGGCGGTGAAGGTCACCGGCACTTCGTTGAGTCCTAAAACAAAGTTTCCACGTCGCCACGGCAGAGGTCCGTCAGTTGCAAGTTGCATCGTGTCGAACCGACGCAGTATCTCTTCAAAGAGAACGCGTAGTTCGAGGCGGGCCAGGGGAGCACCAAGGCAATGATGCCGACCGTATGCACCGAAAGCCACGTGATCGTTGGGCGTGCGGGTGATATCAAACTTGAACGGATCGCTAAAGACTTTTTCGTCGCGGTTGGCCGATGGGTACAACAAAAGAATGCGGTCGCCCTTGTGGATCGTGAAGCCATTGACCACAACATCTTGAGTCGCGGTGCGATTCATGTTGCGGACGGGTGTGGCCCATCGCAACATCTCTTCAATCGCATTGGGTAATAGCGAGAGATCATTCTTTAACATCTCTAATTGATCTTGATTCTGTAACAACGCAGCAATTCCTGCCGAGATCACATGCCGTGTTGTCTCATCGCCACCGACAAGAACCAGCATGGTCTCAAACATGATGTCGAGATCAGAGAGTCTTTCGCCTTCCCATTCGGCATTAGTGATCAGACTGACTAAGTCGTCGCCGTCTCCGCCTCGACGCTCATTCACCTTAGCCATGATGTACTCATTCCAGGCGAATACTGCATGTTCGACTTCGGAGCGAATCTCTTCGCCACCGGTGGCAAAGAGATCTGACCAGTGAAGAAGCTTTTCGTAATCAGATTCGGGAAGCCCCATCAGTTCGCCGATCATCAACATCGGTAACGGGGTGGCGATATCGGCAACGAAATCACACGTACCTTGATCAATCACTGAATCAATGAGTTGATTGATTCTGTCGCGCAAGAACGGTTCATGATTAGCGAC
>CALPPJ020000140.1 GCA_943325425.2 Bifidobacterium breve
ACTGATTATTCGGCAGTAACGCCTTCGCCCATATCGCCGCACACATAGTGCCGGCGACACAGCAATTCATAGCGAACGACATCACCAAACATGGGAGTCGCCACATCACTCGTGTCGCCGACAACCACGGTCTCGCCTTCGTACACAACTATGCCGTTAACAACGCGTGCGTTGTGAGTTGCTCGCGAACCACACCAACAACGAGCTTCGACTTGCATTTCAACTCGTTCGTCAGCCACTTCAAGCATGCGCTTGGTTCCTTCAAAGAGCAATCCCTTGAAGTCGGTGATGAGACCAAAGGCGTACACATCAACATTGAGGTCATCAGCGATACGAGCCAACTGATCACATTGGGCAATTGAATAAAACTGCACTTCATCGCACACCACAAAATCAAGTGGCATGCGCGATTGCGCAAGTTCAAACAAATCAATCTCTGGTGACACTTCAACTGCAGGGGCCGAAACGCCCAATCGGCTTGTTACCTGAGTTCCGTCTCGGTCGAGTTTGGTGAGCAAAAGCCCTTGGCGATCGCGAACTGCCAAGTTGTGGTGAATCTGCAGTGCCAAAGTGCTCTTTCCCGAGCCCATAGTGCCGAAACTAAACCGCAGAGTTGCCATACGGTTGACAAACTTAGTCGGTGGCTGGTCTATTCGTTAGTGTCAACTGATCGTTCGGTCAGCACATCAGCAACGACTGCGAAGTGATCGCTAGCTTGCACCCCGCCCACCGGCTCAACACCAGCGAGCCAAACTCGAACCGGATTCCCGACCGGTTTAGGCCTTGGCCATGTCACAAAGAGATAATCAAGACGCCGATTCGGCCAGTTGGCATTGGCGAGATACTCGTTGCGATCACTCCAGGTATGCCCGAATCCTTCGCCTTTGAGTTCCCACATATCGGCGAAGACAACATTGCGATTCTTGACAGCTGTTCGACCGGTCAACCGACGAATCTCATCACTATCAGGCACCGCGTTGAAGTCACCACCAACAAGAACGGGCAGATCGGCGCTTGGGTCGGTGCGTAAAGTCAGAACAAGATCAGAAATCGCGTCCACTTGTAACTGACGAACATGCGATTCATCAAAGCGATGATCAATGTGTGTACCAATGACGGGCCATTGCCCCCACGGTGTATCAAGCACTGCCCACAGCGCTCGGCGATGCGCAGGTTCGCCGGCAGCATTTGGAAGAGCCACTTGACCAAATCGAACAATCGGCCACCTGGACAAAATTGCGTTCCCCATATTCCAGGGGCTCGTCGTTACGACGCATTGATAACCAAATTTCGCAGCCAAGTTTTCTGCTTGCTTTTCAGTGGTATGGACTTCTTGCAAAAAAAGCACATCAGGATTTTCGTCTTTGATGACATGTTCAATCGCCACTTGTCGTTCTTGCCACGGCCCAAAGTGATGCCAGACATTCCATGTCATCAGACGCAACATAGGGAACTTCAGTTGGCCATGCCGCGTGAGTCAAATCGGCGCACCGAACTGACTGGAATGAAGCGCAGATCGCCAGAAGGAGAAAATGTTCCTTGAACATCGACGAGCACCCTGGTCGCTGACGATGTGTAAATGCAGAATGAGCCATCTGCGTCAACAGGAACAACAGCCAAGTTTGCGACCGATCGACCGACTGTCACGTTGGCATTTGATTGCGATTGTGGACCGGGCACCAAAGCCGAACACTTGTCGGCAGTGGCGTATCCAGCGGCCTTGGCATCAGTCAAGGTGAGATTAATCAGCACGGCCGAAGCGCCGGCCGGGGCTGACATTTTGATGACTGCTCCAGCTTTAAACACATCAGCACAGTTATCGGTGCACTTACGAGTATCAATCAAGCGGGTCGGCACAGCTGGCGAGTATCCCCACTGGCCGACTGGGCTGGGTGCGAAAACTCCTTGCACATCAATGATCTGGTTCAAGCTGGCATTGGCCAAGGTACAAAAGCCGGGCTTGTCGCCAACGACTCCCATCGGCACAACTGCCAAATTTGCAACAGAGTCGTCATTGCCGTAGTTGATATTTGAGCGAGTCTGTTCACCAGCTTGCAGGTTTTCACATGAATCAGCAGTGAGGTAACCCGCACCATTTGTACCAGTCACAGTGATGTTCGACAACATCGCTACCGAACCTGCGGGAGCATGCGCGACGACAACTCCATTTTCGTTCAGCGCGACAACTTTGCCACCGGCACTTCGCGTGTCAAGCACCCGAGTTGGTGACAGTGGTGTAAACATTGTGGCTTTGTTGTCAGCGAGACGTGAGGGCATAAAGAATCCTTGCGCATCAACAATGATGTGCATCGGACTTGAGTTGTACAAACAGAATCGACCCCATTCATCAAGCGGTACAACTGCGAGGTTGGCCACTGTCGCTCCGACCGCGACATTGCCATTAGACCAAGCTCGATCTCCCGTCACATTTCCACCGCAACTTTCAGCGGTCACATACCCTGCTTCGTTTGCACCAGTCAACGTGATGTTGACGAGCGCCGATGTTGCACCAGCCGGCCCCTGCAACGGCACTGATGTTCGCCATCCAGCCTGCGGACGATCTTGCCATGTGCATTTGCGAATAGTCGCGCCAGCTTCAATAACGTTGCTGCAGTAACGCTTGACCGACACACCGTTGACCGAAGCGATCTTCACTGCTTCCTCGACTGTTCCGCGAAATTCAAAGTGCATCGGATCGCGAATGACGTTGCTCTTCACCGTCACCGGGGACACGCAACCACCGCTCCAGCCATAGCCGCCCCACAGCAAACCCCATTTTTCAGCAGTTTGGACAACCCACTGCGGAATGTTGGTGGCCATCGGAACCCCGCAAGCAGTTGTTGGCGACTCGGCAGTGGGCACGTAACGCTTTTCGGGGTTGGCACCAACGTTGAAGTCAATGGCCAAGCCCCAAGCGTGGTTTGACAATGAAGCCCTTGTGAGACCGACACAGTCTTTGCGAGTGTTTGATGTGCAGCGATAGTTGTAACCAATCGCATCGGTGATGCGATATCCATTGGCCTGAATCTCACCTAGAAAACCTTCGAACAATGCCAAAGCGGCCGGAGGCGCTTGCAGCGCTCCAGCCCTAATCGTTCCGACCTTGTCAGCGTTTTTCCATAAAGCCGCTTCCCAATCCTTTAACGCAGGTGAACCCGAATATGCCCAGCCATTGCTTTTCCACCCGGGATTCAACGTCCCATCAGCTGCTATGGGAAATGGTGGAGTTCCCCAACCAGTTTTGGTGGCATCGGTGTATTTAGAAATCACACAGGATGCGACAGCGCCGGCAGAAATTTGAACATCAGTACATTTCGCGGGCATTGAAGGCAAAGTCCAAGGAGTCGAGTTGGAGGTGTCGATTGCCACCTTCGCGGTAGGAGCCGAGCCTTTGGCCTGAGCGGTGTCGGGGGCGGTCAACATGGCGATCACGATGACGGCATATGACACGAGAGCGATCAAAACGACAAAGGGTGCAAAGCGAAACTTGCGGGGCAAGTGATCCTGCATCTCATGGGGATTCTGAAAAAACTGCTGACTCATCACGAAAAGAGGTATCGGCGCTCACTTTCAAACTCTTGAGCAACTCGTACGAAAAGTCTCATATGCAGGACAAACGCACATTTTCGAGGCGTGCCGTCGTTCATGTCTTGTGAACAATTCTGTTCACAAGATTCATGTACCCAACTCTCGATTCGACGAAAGCAGATACCTATGAAACCGACCATCGCCCTTGACCAGTCCCTGATCCTCACGCAACACGACGAAGTCGTCAACTTATTGCTGGAACTCACCGCACCTCCAGCGCCCGCAGTTGAACGCGCCCCGCTTGATATCGCCTTGGTCATCGACCGTTCCGGATCAATGCAGGGCGAACCGATGGCTGCAGTACGTAAAGCAGTACTGGAGTTGATTCGTGTCGCCGGACCACAAGACCGCATCGCCGTTGTCGCATTTGATTCGCACATTGAAACAGTGCTCCCACTGGCACATCACAAGGTTGATGTTGTTCGGCGTCAAATTGAAAATGTCCATAGTCGTGGCTCAACCAATTTGTCAGGTGGCTGGTTGGAGGGTTGCGCAATCCTTTCAAACGCTCCACTAGTTGCTGGACGTGCTCCCGCAATCAAGCGCATTGTTGTGCTGACCGATGGCCATGCGAACTCTGGCATTCAGAATCACGATGAGTTGTGCACCATGACCCGCGGAGGAGTCACGCATGGCATCAGCACATCCATGATCGGCTTTGCCAATGGACACGACGAAACATTGCTGGCCGGCATGGCTGATTCTGGCGGCGGCAACGACTACTGGTGCGCTGGACCAGATCAAGCGCTTGATGTGTTTAATCAAGAATTCGCCGGCCTGGCCAGTGTTGTCGCACAAAACATTTCAGTGGCAATTCAACCGACCGAGTCAACGGCCGCTTTTGAAGTACTCAATGAATACGACATCATCAACATGCCGACAGTTCTCGGATTACAAAAGGTCGTCATCGGCGATGCATGTGGCGATGAAGTACGTCGAATCGTGGTGCGCTTCATTCTTCGTCCACGTTTGTTGCCAGGCGCATTTACCATCGCGAATCTCACGGTGCAATGGGCGTCCACAGTCGGGTCAATCGCTCTTCATGAAACACAGATTCCCGTTGTTGTTACTGCAACCGACGACAACGCCGAAATTCGTGAAGTCGACCCTCGGGTCACCCACCAAGTACTTCTCTTGAAAGTTGCCAAACTTCGTCGTGATGCGATTGCACTGGCTCGTCATCGCAAGATAGACGAGGCCCGCGATCTTTTCAATCAAGCCATCGCAACATTGGTCGCCATCGGTGCCGATCCGAGCGAAATCCATGAATTGGTGGAACTGGCCAGTCGCCTTGAAGAGTTCACTGAGCGCGATATGAAGGCACAATATTCGACAATGCGTTCGACCAACAAAGGCCGCAAGGGTCGATTTGAT
>CALPPJ020000141.1 GCA_943325425.2 Bifidobacterium breve
AAGGCCGAACCAACTGAAGGATGGCTTGGAGCAATCGTGATGGCCGACGACGACATGGAAGGCGCATGGGCAGTATGTCGTGCGTTGCGTAAGCGCGACGGAATTCAGGTGCCGCTGATGTTGTTAGTGACTGGCGCACAACTCGACGATCTCACTTTGCGTGACGAGTTGTACAGCGACTTCTGCTTGTTGCCTTTCCATCCCCGCGAACTTGAAGCACGACTCAAGCACGTGTTTGCTCACATGTCGTCAAGTATCAAACCCGATGTGGTTGATTACGGCGGACTGGCCCTCAACCTTGAGACCTATCAGGCATCAATTGATGGTCGCCCGCTTGACCTGACCTACATGGAATATGAGTTGTTGAAGTTCCTTACCCAGAACCCCGGCAAGGTTTTCACTCGTGAAATTTTGTTGTCGCGAGTGTGGGGTTACGACTATTACGGCGGCGCGCGAACTGTTGACGTGCATATCCGTCGACTGCGAGCCAAGTTAGGTGAAGAACAAGCGAACCTTATTCAGACAGTCCGCAGCGTCGGATACCGCTTCGGCCAATCCCGCTGGGGCAACTAACTCCGTTGGTCGATCTGGTCGGAAATAACTGAGGTTTTCTACTACTTCGCCCGACCAGATCGGTGGGTTTTGACCCGATTTTCTTGTGGAAGGATGCGTCAGCGAACGGTTGACAGCAAGTGATTCGGTGCGAATCGTAAGGCGACAGTCGCAGCCGAATTCGGCAAGGCGCGACATGCTTCTTCAGCGGCCTCAACATACATCTCGGCAACTTCGATCGCTGCTTCAATACCACCGTTTGAACGAACGATTGACAAGGCCTTGTCGCGCTCGGCCATATCAAGAGGCTTACCTAAAACATCGGCCAATTCGCGCGCCGGAACTCCACCTGATGCCAATGTGTGCAACACGGGCAACGTGTACACGCCTTCGACCATGTCGTGTCCCGACGGCTTACCAAGTTGCGCGTCGGTTGCCGACAAGTCAAGCAAGTCATCAACGATCTGGAACACCATGCCGTAAGCCTCGCCATAAGCAGTGAGTGCATTCACCATGGGCGCATCAAATTTTGACACCAAGCCACCGATGCGCGCGGCGGTCGCATACAACGATGCTGTCTTGCCACTAATTGATGACAAATAACTTTCAACTGGTCGCGCCACGTTGTACGTGTGTCGCAACTCTTCGATCTGACCTTCGCACAGACGACCTATCGTGCGGGCCAACAATGCTGCAACTTCTGTGCCGAGCGACGCAGCAATTTCAGAGGCTCGCGCCAACAAAAAGTCTCCGGCCAAAATTGCCTGCAAGTTGCCCCACTTGGCGTTCACCGTTTCAACACCACGACGAGTTGGCGATTCATCCATCACGTCGTCGTGATACAGCGAACCAAGATGTACGAGTTCACACGAGATGCCGCCTTGCACTGCATCTTCAGTGGTTGGCGCACCAGCGACTTGCGAAGCCACGACCGAGAACATTGGGCGCAAACGCTTTCCACCAGCGAGCAATAAATGTGAGGCGATTTCGGTGAGATACGCGTCAGGAGTTTGAACTGCTTCTAGTAGTGCCTCTTCAACCCGACGACGGTCGGCATCAGAAGACTCGAGATCAAACAACGGCGTCTGGCTCACGAGGTCAGGCTATGCCACATTTTCACAAGCACCCTAAGTCGGAGCCAATGATTTCGGCGTGTCAACGGTTACAGCAGATCACTGCGAGGCAATACTCGCCCTGATCTGCCCATCACGCATGGCCTGAAGTACTGCTTCGGGTCGCTCACCAAGGCGTTCAATGGTGACGCCGACGATCTTGCCGGCGAACTCAAACTGATGTGGGTACGGACCAACCGGTGCGCCAGTATCGACACCCACGTCAAAGGTTTCACCACTCATCGAAAAGATCACTGGCACCGTGTTGGGCACATGACCCTCGGCGACCAATACCCCATCAACCGACAACGCCACATCACCACCTGCGGCAAAGCCACCGTCGTACGCAAACAACATGTCAATTTCGTGCCGCCCCGGTGTGAGTGCCTGTGGTGCAGCAACCGACGTGTGCTGATGTCCAAACCAGTTGTAATGGAAAGTCGGTACACCGGTTTCTGACAGATACAACGACCAGCCAGCCATGTTGCCGCCCTGACACGCAATCACACCTTGTGCAGCTTCACCAACCTCAACGACTGCAGTCATCCGCCACGATGTGTTCTTGACATTCACCACGCTGAACTCGGGCATGCGCGCGTGCGCCGAGGTGTACGTCATCTTCGTGAGATCACCCAAGCTTGATGGCACTGGTGCAACAAGTTGCGAACCCGAACCCGGGTCGCGCATCGGGTACACACTGTTGCGTCGAGCCTCGTGATCAAAGACTTCCATCAGCTCGGCCAACTTCTCAGGATGTTGCGCAGCAACATCAACCGCTTGCGAGAAGTCGGTGCGTAAGTCGTACAGTTCCCAACGTTCTTGTTCACCATCAAAGGGCATGCCTTGCCAACGAATCCACGGTGGTCGACCGTGGAAACACGAAGCCATCCAACCCTGGTGATACACACCACGATTGCCCATCATCTCGAAGTATTGCGTTTCGTGACGATCAGCAACATCGGCATCATCAAACGTGTAGGCCATTGATGTGCCATGAACTTCCATCTGTTCAATGCCGTTCACACTGCTCGGTTGCGTAATGCCGCACGCTTCATAAATGGTCGGAGCGATATCAACGACATGGTGAAACTGCGTGCGCAATCCACCAGCGTCGGTAATGCCCTTTGGCCACGAAACCGCCATCGCGTTTCGTGTTCCGCCAAAGTGTGATGCAACTTGTTTCATCCACTGGAACGGCGAGTCAAGTGCCCATGCCCACGGATAGTTGTAATGGTTTTCGCAATCGGCGCTACCGAAATCATCCATGTGTTCAAGTAACCACTCGGGATCTTCGGGTCGGCCATTTTGGAATGACGGTGCACTCCACGCACCATGCAATGTTCCTTCACCAGACGCTCCGTTATCGCCAGTGATGTAGAACACGAGTGTGTTGTCCAACATGCCACGCTCATCAAGTGACGTGAGCAGACGATGAATGTGATGATCGGTGTGCGCCAAGAAGCCGGCGAAAGCTTCCATAAGGCGACTTGCTACTGGCTTATAGCGATCGGGGTATTCATCCCATGACACGATTGCTTCGGGTCGCGGAGTTAACTCGGTGTCGGCCGGAATGACTCCCAACTCAATCTGACGTTGGAAAATCTCGGCCCGCAACGCATCCCAGCCCGCATCAAATTGCCCAGCAAATTTGTCAATCCATTCACGTGGCGCGTGATGCGGTGCATGCACAGCCGGCGTTGGTAAATAACAAAAGAACGGTTTTCCAGGTGACGACACGCTGACACGATCGATCCAGTTGATGGTTTGATCAACCAAATCTTCAGTGAGGTGATAATTCTCGCGACCAAGATGTGGCGACACCGGTGTTGTTTGGTCATACACCGGCGGTTCGTATTGCGATGACTCGGCACCAAGAATTCCGTAGAAGCGATCGAAACCCAAACCAGTTGGCCAACGATCAAATGGACCGCCAGGACCCAGTTCCCACATTGGCGTGAGGTGCCACTTTCCAAAACATCCGGTGGCATAACCGTTCAGGCGTAACACTTGGGCAACTGTTGCTGCTTCGGGCGGAATGATCGTGTCGTAACCCGGAAAGCCATTGGCCATTTCTGGAATGCCACCCATGTGCACTGCGTGATGATTACGGCCAGTCAACAACGCAGCACGAGTGGGCGAACACAGTGCAGTGGTGTGAAAGCGGTTGTAACGCAAACCTTTTTGGGCAACCAGATCAAGCCCTGGTGTGGGTACTGGTCCGCCGAAAGTTCCGAACGAGCCAAAGCCCACATCATCAAGAATGATCACCAAAATATTTGGTGCATCAGTTGGTGCCTTCACTTGCGGAACTGGTGCGCCTTCAGATTCAGGAACAAGTCGTCCAGTCTTTCCAGCAAATGGTGCGGTGGCATGCGGCAGCGAGGTGTTCATGAACGGAATCCTTCTACTTCAAAGATTGCTAACGCTGTCTTCACTGCTGCAACGTCGCCCGTAATCACAACTTGTCCATCATCAATAGCCGCCGACAACAGCAATTTGCCCGTCAATAGTTCAGCCCACGTTTCGAGACTGCACCTGACAGTGTGTGCCGCGCCCGAACCATTCGTTGCACAGGCAACGCTATTGCGAATATGCAAGCCAGTGGTTCCGCGATCACCAAAATCAAAAGCAATGTGCACATTCAGTAAATGCGCGCGTTCGCTATCTACGAGCACGCGCAAAATATGCACCGAACTTTCAATCGGCGACGACAGCACTTGTCTGCGATTGAAACGATGTTGATACAAACGCGATGCATCAACTTTTCCTTCAAGTGACAGAGCTCTTGTTAAACACCACACGCGAATATTGGCGGCAGTTGTACGTTGACCAATGGTGCGTAAACAATCGGCAAGAAGCTGTCGATCAATTTGATCAGCTACTTCACCGATAGCCGCCGACCGCACTAACCATGTTGACAACTCTGTTGCCCAGCGAACATCGTCAGCATTTAATGCAGCACGCGCCATTGATCGAACCTTTTCGCGTCCACCAAAACCGTCAATCATTCGGCGCGAACGTTCGTCACTGGGCAACGGAAACAGTTGCGACTCGTCGCCATCGAACCAACCAAATAACCCGTTGCGAATTTGGCGGGCGTGATGTTCAGCCACGCCGTAACGTTCGGCCGTGATGAAGTCATCGTCACATTCGGGCGGCAAATTCACCAAG
The DNA here is from genome assembly GCA_943325425.2 of Bifidobacterium breve. Taxonomy (GTDB): domain Bacteria; phylum Actinomycetota; class Acidimicrobiia; order Acidimicrobiales; family Ilumatobacteraceae; genus Casp-actino8. Next base: position 4,836 of record CALPPJ020000141.1, read on the forward strand.
TGCCCCACATCGGCCGCCGTGAAACCTTTATTGATAAACCGCACCGACT
>CALPPJ020000142.1 GCA_943325425.2 Bifidobacterium breve
CCTGATCACCACTGATTACAAAGAACTGACTGCCGTTGGTGTCTGGGCCAGAGTTCGCCATGGCCAACGAGCCAATCTTGTATTCGCCAGAGGCCGGCACTTCATCAGCGAACTTGTAACCAGGTCCACCTGAACCAGTTGCGGTGGGGTCACCACACTGAATCATGAAGCCCGGGATCGCACGGTGACACGTGGTGCCATCGAAGTACTTGTTGCGAGCAAGGCTCACAAAGTTGTTGACAGTTCCAGGAGCCTTGGCTGCGTCGAGTACTGCCGAGTACGTGCCCATGTTGGTCTTCACCACTGCGGTGTAGGTCTTGGTTGGGTCGATACATAGTGCGAATGAATCACCGAACTCTTGTGTTTGTGTGGCGGCACCTTCGACCGGCGGGCACTCAGTGGTTCCGTAGGTGAAATCTGAAGGTGTGGCGGTGTCACCCGGCACTGTGGTCGTCGCGTCGCCGTCAGCAACGGTGGTGCTCGCATATGCGTCGACTGAAGTCGATACTGGAGCGGCGGTGTCGGTTGAGTTCTCATCATCGTCGGTCAAAAATGCGATACCAAAGAACAAGGCCAAGATGATGACAATGGCTCCGACAATGCGGATCGTCGTCTTGGTGGTCTTCTGGCGCTTGGCTGCGACCTGCTGAGCCTGACGGCCCATCTCGCGGTTCATTTTTTTTCGTTCACGTTTTGCTGTTCCCATAGTTGGGGAAGGCTAACGGGGCAGAGGCCCGCCCTGCAGGTCAAGAATGGTGATCGTTAGGTAAACAACCTGAACTGAGGGCCGTGGGCAGGTAGCCTGAAACCCTTGTGGCACTCATTGTCCAAAAATACGGAGGCACTTCGGTAGCCGACCCTGAACGTATCCGTGCCGTGGCCGAACATGTGGCCTTCACCAAGCGTCACGGCAACGATGTTGTGGTCGTGGTGTCGGCAATGGGTAAGTCAACTGACAATCTCATCAAACTGGCTAACGATGTCTCGTCGGTGCAGCCGGCCCGCGAACTTGACATGTTGCTCACCACGGGCGAGCGCATCTCCATGACTCTTGTTTGTATGGCCCTTGCTGGTGTTGGCATTGACGCCATCAGTTTCACGGGCAGCCAAGTCGGCATCATCACCGACACCGTGCACACCAAGGCCAAGATTCTGGAGGTGAAGGGTGATCGCGTTCGCGAGGCTCTTGCTCAAGGCAAAGTGTGCGTGGTCGCGGGCTTCCAAGGTGTGAGCACTGACAAAGAAATCACGACTCTCGGTCGTGGTGGATCAGACACCACCGCGGTTGCTCTTGCAGCAGCACTTGACGCCGACAGTTGCGAGATTTACACCGATGTCACGGGCGTGTTTAGTGCTGACCCGCGCATTGTTCCGCAGGCTCGCAAACTGCAACACATCAACTTTGATGAAATGCTCGAAATGGCTGGTGCTGGCAGCAAGGTTCTTGCACTGCGTTCAGTTGAATTTGCTCGTAATCACAATGTCCCGATTCAAGTGCGTTCCAGTTTCACCTGGGAACCTGGCACTTGGGTAACTAGTCAGGAGCCATCGATGGAAGATCCCATCATCTCTGGTGTTGTCACCGACGTCAGCGAAGCCAAAGTGACCGTTCGTAAAGTTCCCGATCGTCCCGGCATCTCAGCATCGCTGTTTGAACAACTTGCTGAGTCAAATGTGAATGTCGACATGATCGTGCAGAACACATCAACTGACGGCAACACCGATATCAGTTTCACGGTACCCAAGGCCGACATGAAGGTTGCGCAAGGAATCGTTGAGTCTGTTGCTAAAGAAATTGGTGCTGCTGGAATTGCACAAGACGATTCAATTGCCAAGATCTCATTGGTCGGTGCGGGCATGAAGACAAGCCCAGGCATCGCCGCCAAGATGTTCCGCACACTTGCTGACAATGGCGTGAATATAGAGATGATCTCAACTTCAACCATTCGAATTTCAGTTGTTATTGCCGCAGCCGATCTTGAAAAGGCCGCTCGTTCGTTGCACACCGCTTTTGGCCTTGACAGTGGCCAGTCATATAGCGCTCCGTTGCCCGAGCGGAAATAATCCGTGTCTCGCGCCCGTCGTCGCCAACATGTGCCGTGGAATGCGGCTGGTCGTGCATCTGAAACTCAAGGCGATGGAGACAGTGTTGTCCGCGACACTGGCTGGGTTTTTAACAACGAAACTGGTCAGCAACTAACGCTTGCTGAATTTGTGAATTCGGGTGAACAAGAAGTCGGCGCATATATGCAGTACTTCGGTTTTTTACCCGAAGACAATGCTCAGCGATCGTTAGTTGAAATCGGTGCTGGCATTGGTCGTATGACTGCGGGTTTCACTCAGCGATTCAAGTCGGTTGTGGCCTGCGATCTTGATGCAGCCTTTCTTGAACGTTGTCGCGAGACTGTTGGCAAGTTTGGTGTCCCCGAACGTTTGTCGACCTCACATGTTGCCGATGGTAAAACTCTGGCATTACCCGATGCATCGGCCGACATGGTGTTCAGCTACATCACCTTGCAACATTGCGAAAGCGCTGACGCATTGGCCCTAACCGAAGAAGCGCTACGCGTTGTTAAGCCTGGTGGTTATGTGTTGCTGAATTACCGCACCTGGGTTGCCGCAGACGCACTGCTATTCCCAGCGGGTGTCATCACGCGGGCTTTGTGGCGCGTGCCCACGATTGGCGCATGGTTGGCTCGGCAACGCTGGTCAACGCGTCTCGGCTGGCAAGCCAATCGCTTGGCTCCCAAAGTGGTGCTTGAGCATCTCGAGAAAAAGAACATTGATTTACTGAACCCCACGCTGTGGTTTAGCCATCGCCGTCGCATCGGTGGAGTCGAAGGAATTCCGCAGTGCACTTTTATCGGCGTGCACGGTAGTCACTGGTGGTTAATTGCCCGTCGGGCGGCGTGACCTTTCCGTTAGCCTTGCGCACTATGCGTATTGGAGTAGTAGGAGCAACCGGTCAAGTAGGAAGCGTGATGCGCACCCTGTTGGCAGAGCGTAATTTCCCGATTGATGAGATTCGATTTTTTGCTTCGGCCCGTTCGGCCGGAACAACCCTTCCGTGGAAGGGCGGCGAAATCACCGTTGAAGATGCGGCGACTGCTGATCCGTCTGGTTTAGACATTGCCCTGTTTTCATCTGGTGCAACCTCGTCTCGTGAACTCGCCCCGCGCTTTGCTGCAGCTGGTGTGATCGTGATTGACAACTCATCAGCTTGGCGCATGGATCCTGAAGTGCCGCTCGTGGTCAGCGAAGTCAACCCTGAAGAAATTCGCAATGCACCAAAGGGAATCATTGCGAACCCCAACTGCACCACGATGGCCGCGATGCCCGTGCTGAAGGTGTTGCACGCCGAGGCTGGTCTCAATCGTTTGATCGTCAGCACGTATCAAGCAGTGTCGGGTGGCGGCCTTGCTGGTGTTGACGAACTCGATAAGCAGTCGCGCGAAGTTGCTGACAATGCCCGTGAACTCACGTACGACGGTGAAGCGGTTATCTACCCGACACCAACGAAATTCACTAAGCCAATCGCGTTTAACGTGTTGCCATTCGCTGGTAAGTACACCGATGACGATTCGTTTGAGACTGACGAAGAGCAGAAATTACGCAATGAAAGTCGCAAGATTTTGGCGATTCCGAACTTGCGAGTTTCAGGTACATGCGTGCGTGTGCCGGTGTACACGGGTCACTCATTGAGCATCAACGCAGAATTTGATCGACCGATTTCGGTGGCCCGTGCTAAAGAGTTGTTGTCGTCCGCACCCGGTGTTGTGTTCACTGATGTGCCGACACCGCTTGAAGCAGCTGGCAAAGACCCGAGCTTTGTTGGACGTATTCGCCAAGACTTGTCACTAGAAGACGGTCGCGGCCTGGTGTTGTTTGTGAGCAACGACAACTTGCGCAAGGGTGCTGCATTGAACGCTGTTCAGATCGCTGAACTTTTTCTTTAAAGATCAGTTAGCAAGCACAGGGAAGAGCCGCGCAGCGCGGACATCCGTTGGCATAACGCTCAACACACGCAGATAAATCGACGCCCATTTGATTGGCGAGGGTAGCGACCCAAGCCAACACATCGCTGAATTCATGTTCTTGTTGAGCCTTGGTTCCTTTGCGCACGGCCTGAGCCAATTCGCCGATTTCTTCGGCCAGCCAGGCAACTGTTGAGGGCACGCCGCGAGCACGGTCGCGATCGCCGTAGGTACGTTCAATGACATCTTGAAGTTGCGCAATATCCACGGGTTCACCGTAGAGCGTTTCAGGAGTCTGAAACTGCTCTAGTCATAACTTTCAAGGCGCTCAACCTTTGCGGATTGATCGACCAGTAGCGACGGCGCCAACTATTACCACGACACCGCCAAAAATCCGGGCACCTAGTCCAACGTCGATTAGTGCGAGCCACGCTCCCGCGAGAAGTGCAAGTGATCCGATGATTGCGCCCACAACCCGCGACCAAACACGTTTTGGATTACGGATGGCCACACCGATGGCAACTAAACCCAAAACCAGAATCGTGGACAAGATGAATACGACAACGATGGCCAACGAACCCATGAGGCGATGTTAGGTGGAAAGTGAAGAACCCCCCGCCGGAGCAGGGGGTTCTTGGTCGGGGTGAGAGGATTTGAACCTCCGGCCTCCACGTCCCGAACGTGGCGCGCTAGCCAAGCTGCGCTACACCCCGATGGTGCAGGAAACGAGCCTATAGGGACTCGGCAGTTTCCCCTAACTGCACAACCGGCTTTTGGTGGCCACTGCCTACCTGGCTTCGTTTACTCTGACCTCAAGCGGAATAACGGGGGCAAATATGAAACAACACATGGCGCGAAGGTTCGGAGCCGGAGCAGTGTTAGTCAGCCTCTTGGCTGGGTGTGGAAGC
>CALPPJ020000143.1 GCA_943325425.2 Bifidobacterium breve
CACTGCCGCTCTCGCAGCCACGATGCTTGCTTCGGCCATCTTTGATGTCGCGCGCGGATCTACCCCACTGCTTGGCGAGTCAGTACATATCGTTGAATTAGTCGGATTTGTTTTGGTTTGGCTCTTGGCCGGCCGACCCGGAATCCCGCGGTACTTAAGGCGCAAACCTCGTTCTCTTGCGATGCCTGAGCAACGACTGGACGAAGTCGCTTAGTCAACTGCTTGTTGTTGCGTCAGGGCTCGGGTAAATCGAATCCGACGATTGCTCCACCATCGGGAGCATTGGCCGCAAAGACGGTTCCCTTATGGCGCGACACAGCATCGGCGACAATGGCCAGTCCGAGACCTGAACCTGGCGCGGTTCGGGCATGAATTGAACGATAAAAACGTTCAAAAACATGTGGCAAGTCTTGCTCTGAAATTCCGGCGCCATGATCACGGACGCGAACCGATCCGCCATCAACGGTGATTTCAATTTCTGAGCCAGCAGGGCTGTACTTGATGGCATTGTCAACGAGATTTGAAATTGCTCGAAGCAATTGATTGCTAAATCCATCAATCGCATTCCCACCACCATCGATCACTTCGATCGTACGGCCACTTCGACGGCGAGCTCGTTGCGCAACGTCGCGTGAAAGTGCCAATAAATCAACTGTTCCGACTTGTTCGGCGCTTTGAACTTGATCAGTAGCCAGGTCAACAAGTTCGGCGGTCAGCGTTGAAAGTTCTTCAACCTCGAGGCGAATGTCGCGGATCATTTCCCGGCGCTCGGATTCGGGAATTGCCTCAAACAATTCAAGCGATTCGATATTTGTTCGTAGGGCCGTTAAGGGTGTGCGGAGTTCGTGACTTGCATCGCTGACGAGTCGTTGTTGCTGTTCAAGGGAAGTCGATAAAGCGTTCATCATTGAGGAAAAACTTCGCCCAAGTTCAGAAACCTCGCCAGTTCCGTGGACGGGTACATTGATTGATAGATCTCGACTTGTTGCGACTTCTGATGCAATCGCGCTGAGTTTGCGAATAGGTTTGGCGATTCGTCCAGCAATCAGCCACCCAAGAATCCAAGCACCAAGCGTTGCAAATATCCCCGCGAAAAGAAGTCGAATTCGCATTCCGCTCAAAACATCTTCGACGACGTGTAGATCGCGCGCCGATTGAAGCGCTCCGTTGTTAAACCAGGCAACGGTAATGACTCGGTAATCAGTGCCGTCAACACTGACTGTATGAAGATGAACATTGTCAAGATCGCCATCGCCGCTCGTGGCAATTGCAAGATCATCTGCATCAGATGGAAGAATCGGTGAATCGGTAAAGCAAGGCTCAACTGAACCGTCGGGATAGATCAGTTGAGCGGCATCTATGGGTTGAAGAAGGGCGAGTGGGCACAGATCACTTTGCCGTACTGGGCGATTTTCGCCTTCGTGGTCATCATCGTCGTGCTCGTCACCGTCTTGCTCGTCACCGTCTTGATCGTCAACACGATTTGCCGGAATATTCAATACCCGTGCTGCTGAATCTAAGAGGCTGTTGTCAACGCTTTGAGATAGTTCGGCATCGGTAGAGGTGTAAGCCGCAAGGGAACCCGCGATTGAAACAACGGCAGCAATGAGGGCCATACCGCCACCAATTTTCCAACGTAAATTCAAGACTTTTCCTCCCAATCAGAATCGCTTGGCGGGCGAACTACATACCCAACTCCACGAATTGTGTGAAGGACGCGCGGTTCGCCACCTTCTTCGGTTTTGCGTCGCAAATACCCGATGTAGACATCGAGTGATCGCGAACCAGTTTCAAAATTGAATCCCCAAATACGGTCGTACAACGTGTCGCGATCGAGAACTATGCCGACATTGAGCATGAGAAGCTCTAGGAGATCAAACTCAGTCTTGGTGAGAATCAGTTCACGCTTGCCGCGATGAACCGTGCGTGCCCGTAAGTCAAGAACTAAATCAGCAACAACCAGATTTTGAGTTTCGTCAGAGACATGAGTGCGGCGCAACATTGATCGAACACGGGCCGAAAGTTCTTCGAGGGCGAAGGGCTTGACGACGTAATCATCTGCACCTGCATCGAGTCCAGCAACGCGATCAGAGATTTCGTGGCGCGCGGTCAACATCAAGATGGGCAGTGAACGATATTTCTCGCGAATCATTCGACATGCGGTGAGGCCGTCTACGTGAGGCATTGAAACATCAAGGATGACTAAATCGGGGAGTTGACCATCGACGGCTTCAAGGGCTTGAGCCCCATCATTCACTGCCGTCACTTTGTAATTCTGAAATGTCAAAGCCCGAGTGAGTGATGTTCGTACCCCTTGATCATCTTCGGCGATCAAAATTCGAGCCTGCTGGGTATTGTCGGTAGTGGCCACGTTGTCACCTTACGGCACTCCTGCAAGAACAGTGTAAGAAGTTGTTTCTTACACTGTTCTTGCATTCTGTTGAGGTAGTTCTTGCTCTGGGGGATGAGGCTGAAGATGTTCAAAGGAGAACTTCATGAGCCTGTTGCAAAACATCAACAAGAAGACCATGACAGTGACAGCTACTGCGGTAGCGGTGCTTGTCGGGGGAGTCGGCGTTTCGTTTGCTCTATCGACGCTCCCAAGCTCAAAGAATGAGTGTCCTACAACGACTGTGGTGGTGGACCAATCAAACAACGGTCAATCAAGCCAGGACTTAATCAACGTCCCGGCAACGACAGTGGCGGCGAACGCCACATCAACGGTCATTCCGAGTAGTACTTCATCAGCGATGAACTCGACTGACGTCCCGCCGGCAGCGAGCATCAATGGCGCTGGCGGAATTGGCGGGGACGATGACGACGATGATCACCACGACGATGACGATCACGATGATCACGACGACGATCACGACGATGACGATGATCATGACGATGATCACGACGACGAGCATGAGGGTGACGAAGATGGCGATGACGATTGATCCAGGATTGGTAAACAGCAAAGCAAAGAAAACTGTTGCTGTAATGCCTGACATGAAAATCCCACCGCCGCCCTCAAGCGCGATGCGTCGGCCTCGGACAAGTCGATTGTCTGACACAGATATCGCTGCGGTGCTAGCTGCGTACAGTTTGTGCGTGGTCGGCATGTGGTCGGTTCACGGTGGGATGACGAAGTTGACCATCGGATGGGCTGAAGCATGGACTTCCATAACGTCTTTGTCGGGCTTACTTACTTCGGCGATTGCGTTATTGGCGTTGGTTTTAGTGGGTCGTCCCCTGTCGTTGGAACGACGTTTTGGTCTTGATCGAATGTTTGTGTGGCACCGCATTCTTGGAGACTCAATGGGTCTACTGCTTGGGGTGCATGTTGCTGCCGGAACCATAGCCTGGGCGGCCGATTCAGGTTGGATCAATGCGATCATCGATCTCACTGGTCGTACGTCGTATATGGCTTTGGCTTTTGTGGGAGCTCTGCTGATTGGTGCGGTCACGATTTCTTCCTTGAAATCGATTCGGCAAAAGCTTTCGTACGAGAGCTGGTATTTCATTCACATGTTGGCCTACGCCGGAATGGCCGTGTCGTTCGGGCACGAGATCTATCTGGGGTCTGATTTATCTAACGACACGGTGGCGCGCTACTTCTGGGTGGGACTTCACATCGCAGTGCTCACGTTGATGATCGTTTCTCGTTGGGGCCGCACTCTGAAAGCCGTGGTGCGGCCGCTTCGAATCACTTCAATCGAAACTGTTGGACACAAGACAGTTGCTATTGAAGTCTCTGGGAAATCTCTTCAGCACCGTGAAGGCGATGCTGGTCAATTCTGTTTCGTGCGACCGATGAAGAAAGGATTGTGGTGGCAGTCGCATCCGTTCTCAATGTCGGCCGCGCCAACCAAAGAACGGATTCGTTTCACGATCAAAGATCGTGGAGATGCTTCGCACTCAATCACGCAGTTGGCAAAGGGAACTAAAGTCATCGTTGAAGGTCCGTTCGGTGTCGTGACACCAGATGTACTTGAGGGATCAAAGGCTCTGTTTGTTGTAGGTGGAGTCGGAGTTGCGCCGGTACTCGCAATGGTGCAACGACTTGTCCCTGACCACGAGCCAATTGTCTTGTATCGAGCACATAGCGAAAAAGACCTCGTTCACTTCGAAGAATTGAAAATGGCTGTTGAGCGCCTTGGTGGAAAAATTATGACCTTGACTGGACCGACAGCGAAGTTGGCAGTCAAAGATCCCTTCTCAGCCAAGGTTTTGACAGCAGCGATTCCTGATGTTGCACAACGGGCCGTTGTTTTATGTGGGCCAGATCGTTTGCTCCACGCAGCACGCTCAGGCCTGAAAGCGGCAGGTGTGCCCGTCGCTCGTATTCATTCCGAACATGTTTGGTGGTAAATCATGAATAAAGAAACCCTTTCACGCCGAGTATTTCCTGCGTTGACATTGATCGGTGCGAGCGGAGTTTTGCTAGCGGCGCTTGACCGTCCGAGTACTGGAATAGACCTTGGTGCTGCACCACCTATCGGGACCGATGCTTCTGTATCGGCGGCAGCAACGACAACAATTGTTGGCTCTGCGCCAACTGTTGCGACAGCCGCGACAACAACAGCGGTTCCTGCGACGGCCACTCCCAGTCAAGACACATCCGCATCCGCTCCAGTCACAGTCGCTCCTGTAATCGTCGCTCCAGTGATTGAAACAACAGTGCCAGCAGCTCCAGCGGCATGCAGTTCAACGATCGTTGGGCCTGTGATTTCTACGAAGTTTGGCCCAGTACAGGTACAGGCGTCGGTAGACGGTACTGGTGTTGTCTGTTCTGCTCAAGGAATCGTGTGGCCAACCGCTGATCGGAAGTCTGTAGAGATCAACAACCAGGCCATCCCGTTA
>CALPPJ020000144.1 GCA_943325425.2 Bifidobacterium breve
ACGATTACTACCGCACGACTCACGTTCCGTTGGCCGCCAAAGCATGGAACCCAATCGGCACCCAGATCGACAAGGTCATCAATGGACCCTACGAGGCGGCCGTGCACATGACTTTTGATTCACTTGAAGCGTTCCAGGGCGCTATGGGTTCGCCATTGACTGGCGATGTCATGGCCGACGTGGCGAACTACACCAACATCACGCCGGTGATGCAGATCTCTGAGATCATCGAGGGCTGATGCGGTAACTGCATCGGCCATCACCGGCTGGTGCAAATTGCACCCGTTCAACAGTGGTGTCTGGCCCGAGCGCGGTGCGAAAAACCACAAGTTCGGATTCGCATAATCCCGCGCATGCTTCGGCGGCCTGGGCAATGGCGCAGTGATGCTCGATCAACATCAGACTGCCGTCTGGGGCGACGCTTGATTCCGCTCGATAGCCCTCGGCGTCGCGGGCCGCTGCGAGTTGTTGCACACGATCAGCGAGCGGAAGATCGGCCATGAGATTTTGGTAGTGCTTGGCTAAACGTTCGCCCCGACGGGTGAGAACAGCCTGTATTGCCTCGGGTCCAAGGGTTTCGGCCATCCCAACCAGTAAGTCAACGGCCAGATCGTGATGGCGATCGGGGAAGGTCTCGGGGAAACTGTCCGAGATACTTTGCAACTTGTCGTGATTCAAAACCCAATGGACGGCGGGTCGGCCGCGAGTTGTTCCCGAGTTGGGCTGAAGATCACGACAAACCAAACCCTCAGCTTCTAATTGCTCAAGATGTTGGCGCATTGCCGCATCAGTGACTCCGCAAATCCGGGCCATTTCGGGGGCAGTGGACGACGAAACCACCTGGAGGTGCTCAATCATGCGTTGTTTGGTCTGCCCAGATGCCACGGCGTGCAGGATATCTGAATAACGCAAGTAGTTACTTGGAAAATTCACCGATGTTCTGACGAAGTCCGAGCAAGACAGTGGGAAGGGGCGTTTCTTTGACAAACTGTAAAGGTGACTACCACCGCCGTGAGTTCAGAGACAACTGCCGCCCTTGAAAACCAGTTTGGTCTGGCCGATCGAGTCGTTGATGCCAAGGCTCTGGCGAACAGTGTTGCTCGATTTCGCGAACAGGGAATCGTGTTGCCCACCTTTGCGCAGTTGGCCAATCCGGCCTCGGTTGATCCAACAATTGTCGGTGATGCCAATCCACAAGGCCCCGACGCCCGCAACTTGTGGCGTGTGCATTGGTACAACGATCTCAACGGCAATCGTGTCACTGTTCCCGATCACGTTGTTCTTCCGTCATCGCTGACGGGTGTACCGAACCCCATCATCGTTGTATTTGGCGATCGCTTCCCAATGATTACCGCGCACAAGGTGCTGGCAGCGTATTCATGTCTTGCTCCGCGAGTAGTCACTGGTCAGTTTGACCCTACTTATCACCGAGCAATTTGGCCATCGACGGGTAACTACGCACGTGGTGGTGTGGCAATCAGTCGCATCATGGGATGTCGCGGTGTTGCAATTTTGCCTGCCGGTATGAGTCAAGAGCGTTTTGATTGGCTCGACAAGTGGTGTGCCAACCCCGCTGAAGATGTCATCAAGACCATTGGCACCGAGAGCAACGTCAAAGAAATTTACGACGCATGTAATGAACTCGATAAAGACCCCGTGAACTTCATCTTCAATCAGTTCTGTGAATTCTCTAATCATCTCGGTCACTACGAAGTCACTGGACGTGCGCTTGGTCATGTGTTTGAAACTGTTCGCGACTCAATGAAGAAAGCCGGACGCGATATTTCACTCGCCGCATTTACCTCGGCAACTGGTTCAGCCGGAACCATCGCAGCTGGTGATCGTTTGAAGGATGATTACGGCGCAAAGATCGTTTCAGTTGAAGCACTTGAGTGTCCAACCATGCTCGAAAATGGTTTTGGAGAACACAACATTCAAGGAATCGGCGATAAGCACATTCCATTGATTCATAACATCCCGAACAGTGATGTCATCTGTGGCATCAGCGATCAGGCAACTGACGAACTTGATGTTCTATTCAATACTCCTGCTGGCCGGGCCTACCTCGCCGAGAAAAAAGGTTTGTCTGCCGAACTCATAGACGCTCTTGCGCACTTTGGTTTCTCGTCAATCTGCAACACTCTTGCCGCAATCAAGACGTCAAAGTTGCTCAACCTCGGACCCGACGAAGCAGTCATTACGGTTGCAACCGATGGTGGAGCTTTGTATCCAAGTTCACGAGTCACCACGCTTGCAGCACGCTTCAACGGTGAAATGACTGCTGTCGATGCAGCTGAAGTATTCGGGCGTCACTTTGGTCATGTCACAACTGAAGACATGATCGAATGCACCGAGCGCGATCGCAACCGTATTTTCAACTTGGGCTACTACACGTGGGTTGAACAGCAGGGCACACCCTTTGAGTTGTTCGAGGCTCGTCGCGATCAATCTTTCTGGAAGGGTCTGCGTCGCTACCTACCAATCTGGGATGAAATGATCACAGACTTCAATGCCCGCGTCACCAAGGGCTGACGCAATACATGTCTGGATTCACGTGTGCAACGTGCGCCGAAAAGGTTTCGGTCGCCGCGTTTGCGCCGTGGCGTTGCCCTAACGAGAATGGTGATCGACATCATGTTTTGTTGATTGATGAGAGCGATCAACATATTGTTGAAAGTCATCCCAATCCGTTCATTGCTTTTCGTCGCAACATGTTGTGGTGGCAATTTGCTATGGCCAATGGAATGACCGATGAGCAAACAATCACTCTTGTTCAACGCATTGATGATGCGATCACCAAAGTAGGTGGTGTTGGTTTCGTTACCACGCCATTGACTTATCAGTCCGCCTTCAGCGATGAATTGTCGTTTGAATCGCCAGGTGGAATCTGGGTGAAAGATGAAACTCACAATGTCGGTGGTAGCCAGAAGGCCCGACACTTAATGTCAATTCTTTTGCACCTTTTCGTTGCCGAAGAATTGGGTATCGCGCCATGGGCTCATCCATCGTCACGTCCAAGTCTTGCCATTTCGTCGTGTGGCAATGCGGCAATCGCTGCGTCCACTTTGGCGGCAGCCGCGAAATGGCCCATTGACGTATTCATTCCAGAGTGGGCCGGAGGCGTCGTTGTTGAAACACTTACTGCGCTTGGCGCACGGATTCACCGTTGTGCTCGTCAAAGCCAAGATCCTCCGGGCGATCCGACGGTCTTGAGATTCCGCGAAGCCGTCAACAACGGTTCAATACCGTTCAGCGTGCAGGGTCCTGAAAATGCACTATGTCTTGATGGTGGTCGAACCATCGGCTGGGAAATGGGGCAGCAATTAGCTCATGAAAATATCTCCGAACTTGACGCAATTTTTGTGCAAGTCGGTGGTGGTGCTTTTGCGGCATCGCTTTCGCGCGGACTTAGCGAATCGGGAATCGCTGCGCCTCTTGTGGCAGTACAAACCGAAGGGTGTGCTCCGTTATCGCGAGCCTGGAATACTGCGCAAGCAGACGCGAAATCTGCGCAGCATTGGACGCAACACATGTGGCCATGGGAATCTGAGCCCGTTTCATTAGCGGATGGAATTCTTGATGACGAGACGTACGACTGGGTTGCTGATCTCGCGCAGATTCAACGAACAAATGGCCAAGTTGTGGTCGCACGAGAGTCTGAGGTTATTCACGCTTCGCAACTCGCGCCCCGAACGACATCAATTAGTGCAAGCCCAACTGGAACTGCCGGCGTTGCTGGTCTGCTGGCACTGCGTTCACAGCTCGCGAACACGGCTCGGGTCGCAGTGGTGCTATCGGGAATCAGGCGCTAGGGGCCTCGTGCAACAAGCCGTCTTCGACGTCATAGACAAAACCCCGAATATGCAATTTGTGCTTAATGAATGGACTCATTGCTAATCGCTTCATATTTTGCGTCACACTCTTGAACGGATCGCGAAAAGACTCAAGGGCCCACCAAGGACGGATGCCACATTCATCTTCAATTTCATGTTTGAAATTGTCCTCTTCTACGTTGTGCAGTCCGCAGTCGGTGTGATGTATCAGGATCACTTCTTGGGTGCCGAGGCGCCGTTGCGACAGCACGAGCGAACGAATGACATCATCGGTCACAACTCCACCGGCGTTGCGAATGATGTGAGCATCGCCATGGGCAAGCCCGAGCATCTGGAAAATGTCCATACGACTGTCCATACAAGCGACAATCGCCAGGTGACGCTTGGGGGCGAGGGCTAGTCCGCTATCGGGAAAATTCTGGGAAAAACGCTGATTGTTCTGGATGAGGTCATCGGTATTTGGTGTGAATTTTTCGGGTGTGACCACTCCGACATTGTGTCATACCGAGAGGTAGTCTCAGCGTATGACTTTTGATGCAACTGCTCCCATGGGCCTCGATGCCGGCGATGGCGCCGGACGTTCCGATATCTTCACGCGCCTTTTGAAGAACCGTGTGATCATGTTGGGTACTGATGTCAACGATGACATGGCGAACCAGATCTGTGCTCAATTGCTGTACCTCGAAGGCGAAGATCCGGCGGCCGATATCTGGTTGTACATCAATAGCCCTGGCGGTTCAGTGACCGCTGGTATGGCGATTTACGACACCATGCACTTCGTTAGCTGTGATGTCGCCACTGTCTGTATGGGACTTGCCGCTTCGATGGGTCAGTTCTTGTTGACCGCCGGAACCACTGGTAAGCGTTACACGTTGCCGAACGCGCGCATCATGATGCATCAGCCCCTCGCCGGACTTCGCGGTCAGGCGACCGACATCTCCATTCAGGTTGAGCAGTTGGGTTACACCAAGCGTCGC
>CALPPJ020000145.1 GCA_943325425.2 Bifidobacterium breve
AAGTTTGAATCAATAAAGGTGCTGTATTCAGCAAGGACGCTTGATGGGACGACCGGACATGATCGACCTTTCTGTCGAGGGACAGTTCTCATCAAATCACGCAGCGTGAGATTTTCCGATAGGTCATTCGGACTATTCGCTCGGTCTGCTACTAAGAGTGGTTCATTCACCACTCGCTGCTATTTTCCGACACTTGTCCGACGGCATTCACATACTCGATGATCTCGCCTTCTAAGGTGGCGTCATGATTTCATTTCCCCGCCCAATAGAGGTTCTTCCTCATCGAGTACCGTTTCTTTTCGTCGATGAAATCACCTCGATTGAACCAGGAGTGTCGGCCTCGGGTCGCTGGCACTTAACCGGTGACGAATGGTTTTTTACTGGCCATTTTCCAGGACGTCCGACCTTGCCAGGTGTTTTGATGTGCGAGGCCATCGCTCAAATGGGGGCTATCGCCCTCTTAGTCGGCGGACAACACGGGGGGAAGATTCCGCTATTCGGTGGACTCGACTCGGCGCGCTTCCGTCGGCAAGTTCAACCTGGCGACACACTTGAGTTGGAGGTTCAGCTGGGGCGAATGTCAGCCCGTGCCGGAAAAGGATCTGGTAAAGCGCTTCTCAATGGAAAAACCGCATGTGAATGCGATTTGATGTTCGTGCTCGTCGACGCCTAATTCAAAAATTGAGGATTCAGGCAGGAGCCAAAATCAACGAACCGTTGTGTCCGCCGAAACCGAAGTTGTTTGAAATCGTGGGTCCTGGTTTCCACTCGCGGGCCGTGCCCATGACGAGATCAATGTTGACGTCATCATCTAAGTGGACTGTGCCAGCGGTGGCGGGAATCAATTGATGTTGGAAGGACAGCAGGATGGATGCGGCCTCAAGTGCTCCGGCTGCGCCTAAGGCATGACCAGTCACGCCCTTAATGCTGGTGACGGCGGGCCGATGGGGAAACACTGTGGCCATCGCAGTGGCTTCAGCTGCGTCATTTAACGGAGTCGAGGTTCCGTGAGCATTGATGTACACAATCGCCTCGTGACTGAGACCAGCTTCATCTAAGGCTAGTCGCATGCAATTAATCGCACCACGACCGCCTGGTGACGGGGCGGTGATGTGGTGGGCGTCGGCATTGCTAGCTGATCCCAATATTTCGCCCAATATTGTTGCTCCACGAGCTACTGCATGGTCCCAAGCCTCGAGAACGAAAATTCCGGCGCCTTCGCCCATCACGAAGCCATCGCGATCGCGATCGAACGGACGACTCTGACCAGTTGATGACAGCGCGGTCATGTTGTTAAAACCGGCCAATGATGATGGGGTAGCGGCGGCTTCGGTGCCGCCGCTGACGATGGCATCGCAGCGACCCATGGCAATGAGTCGCGCTGCATAACCCAAGGCATGGGTTGAGGCTGCACACGCGGTGCTGATCGTTTCGTTCGGACCCTGAAGGCCGTACTTCATCGAAATGGCGGCACCTGAAGCGTTCGCCATCATCATGGGGACCAGAAACGGAGAAACTCGTCGCTCGCCTTTTTCCAGTCGAATCTGGATCTGTTCTTCGAGAGTTCCCAGTCCGCCGATGCCGGTTCCGAGAATGACACCAAAACGGGTCGGGTCAACGCCGAGTTCACCGGCTTGAGCCATCGCCTCGGCTGCCGCAGCCACTGCGAACTGTTCAACACGGTCAGCGCGGCGGGCCTCTTTGGCATTGTTGTTAAACCACGGCAGCGGGTCCCAATCAGCAATGGTGACCCATTTGCCAGATGTGATTCCGGGACCTAACAATCCCGACCAAAAGTTCTCCTGACCAATGCCACATGGGGCAACGACGCCGAGACCCGTGATGGCAACTCGGCGTCCAAACATCAGGAGAGCTTCCCAACAATCAGGTTGTATGCCTGGCCAACCGTCTTCACGTCTTCAATTTCACTCTCGGGAACTTCAACATTGAATTCTTCTTCAAGTGCCATGACAAGTTCCACGAGATCAAGGCTGTCGGCATCAAGGTCATCACCAAAAGAAGCCTCAAGGGTGACTTTGTCGGCATCGACGCTCAAGACATCGACGGCACACTTGCGAAAGCGGGCGAAAAGTTCTTCATTCATTGTTGTTCTCCTCTGTGAGCCAAATCATGGCAACGGTTGTAACTGTAAACGCTGGAGCGTTCGGATTGGGTGTTTTCCAAGTGAACTTCGACTAACGACCCTGACAACTAATGACCCATACGTCTAATGACCCATACCTAGTCCACCATCGACGGGAATCACTGCACCGGTGATGTACGCAGCGTCGGGGGATGCGAGGAACACAATGGTTCCTGCAATTTCTTCGGGACTTGCGAGTCGTCCCAAAGGAACGGCATCGGTTAACGCCGAAACTCGATCCTCAGACAGTGCCGCCAACATGTCAGTGGCAACCGGACCGGGTGCGACGACGTTGGCGGTGATTGTTCGACTACCCAGTTCTCGAGCGATTGAACGGGCGAGACCAATGAGTCCTGATTTCGATGCGGAATAATTGGCCTGTCCAGCCGAACCGAGCATGCCAACAACACTGCTGACGAAAATCATTCGACCCTTGCGGGCCTTCAGCATTCCTTGCGCAGCACGTTTCGCAACGCGATATGCGGCAGTCAGGTTGGCATCAATAACGTCTGCGAAATCAGATTCAGACATGCGAAGGATCAACATGTCTTTTGTCATTCCGGCATTGGATACTAAAATTTCAACTGGACCAAAATGCTTTTCAATAGCGGTGAATGCTGCATCAACCTCAACTGAACTGGTGACATCGCATTTGACCGTAAAGAATCCGTTGGGTGGAGGGCTCGAGTTGTATGTCACTGCAACTCGGTCTCCGAGTGCGGCAAATCTTTGAGCAGTCGCGAGCCCGATACCGCGTGATCCTCCAGTGATGAGAACTACTCGACCGCTTGATTCAGGTAGCGGTGATTCTTCGGGCATTAGCGACCCTCCCACTTAATGATTGCGCTCGCTGCGGTCATTCCGGCGCCAAAGCCAACCAATAAAACCGTGTCACCCTTTTTGAGCAAACCTGTTTCAGCAGCATGAACAAGTGCAAGCGGAATGGATGCCGATGACGTGTTGCCCGTGAATTGCAAGACGATCGCCGCTTTTTCAATAGGTATTTCTAATCGCTCGCAAGCCGATTGGATAATGCGAATATTGGCTTGATGAGGAATAACCACATCAATATCCGCCGATGTTAAACCGGCAGCAGCAAGGGATTTCTGAGCGCTGTCAACCATGATGCGCACGGCCCGTCGAAATACTTCTTTGCCCTCCATCTTGATGAACCCACCAAGATCGGCGTACAGGGCATCTTCTGCCGAACCGTCGGCATCGATATCCCAGGCCAACATTTGACCGGGCCCGTCAACTGCTTCTAGTACCACCGCGCCTGATCCGTCGGCGAATAGCACTGCTGTATTGCGGTCCGACCAGTCGGTAATACGTGACAAGGTGTCAGTGCCGATGACGAGAATTTTGTTGGCTCCCATGGCGATGAGCCCATGAGCAACAGTGAGCGAATATACGAAACCGCTACACGCCGCATTGACATCAAATGCCCCACACTTCAATCCCAGCGCATGTTGGACAGTGGCCGATGTTGCGGGAACACAACGATCCGGGGTCGTGGTTGAGAGCACCAGAGCATCAATTTCTAACGGGTCAATTCCTGCCATCTTGAGGGCGGCGGACGCTGACTGGATGCTGAGTTCAGCGGTGCTGCCACCAATGTGACGTTCTGCGATTCCGCTGCGCTCGCGAATCCACACGTCGGAAGTGTCAAGTGTTTGACTGAGGTCTTCATTAGTGACAATTTTTGGAGGAAGCGCGCTGGCCCAACCAGTAATCACCGCTCCACGGATTCCAGGGGGAGTTGCTGGCATGTTAAATCGTCCTGAGCCAGGCGATGGGTTGGCGAAGCGTTACGCGTTCACCTTCAACCGCAATAAATGATTGAAGTATTCCTTCGAAGACGGAAACAACGGGAGTGTCACCGATACTGCCCAACGATTGTCCGATCGAGATGCGTTCTCCTGCCTGAATCGTCGCAATGGGAGTGAAGACCCCAGAAGCCGGACTGACCACCAAACGTTCGACGGCGAAAAGATGTTCGCCTTCGTGCTGCTGTAGACCAGTAGGAGCGGCGTTATTGACCCATTCAATGAATTTGTCGAGTTCGTCAGGTGTGGCGACAGAGATTGTTCGAGCGCCTTCAAGAGTTCGTTTGGCCATCCCGGTTAAAACTCCACCTGGACCTAATTCGGCAAAACCGGTCACGCCGTAATCGGCCAAAGTGAGGAGACACTGTTTCCATCTCACCGGACTAGATAATTGAGCCGATAGGAGGCTGGCCCATTCATCGCCATGGTCATGACCAATGGCATCCACATTGCTCACGACTGGGACTTCGGTGTCTCGTGGTTTGGCCGCCGCAATAGCTTCACGAAGCCGTTCGCGTGCGGGTGTCATAAACGGAGTATGAAAGGCTCCAGAAACCGGTAACGGCATCGCTTTTTTAGCGCCAAGTTCTTTGGCGATTTCAATTGCTCGAGCGACTCCTTCGACTGAACCAGCGATCACTATCTGTCCGGGAGCATTGAAATTAGCAACCCACACATCGCTATCGGCTCGACGGCAAGCAACTTCAACCAACTCATCGTCGAGCCCCAAGATTGCTGACATGGTTCCAGGATTACTTTGTCCTGCTTCATGCATTGCTTCGGCTCGCTCAACAACAAGACGTACCCCGT
>CALPPJ020000146.1 GCA_943325425.2 Bifidobacterium breve
GGAGTCACTGCCGAAGTTTCGGTCGAACCGGGCCGCGCCATTGCTGCATCATCGGCAATCACGGTGTATCGCGTGGGAACTGTGAAAGAGATCCCGGGCATTCGTACCTACATCAGTGTTGATGGCGGCATGAGTGACAACCCGCGACCGGTTTTGTATGGCAGTGGTTACGAAGCCTTCAAAGTCACCGATGTCAAGGCCGAACGACCGCTCACGGCTCGGCTTGTTGGCAAGCATTGCGAAAGCGGCGACGTTTTGATTTTTGACGGACAGTTCCCGGACGACATCGCGGTTGGTGACCTGCTGGCCACCCCAGTCACGGGGGCGTACGGACACTCAATGGCGAGCAATTACAACAAAGTTCCTCGTCCAGCGGTGGTTTTCGTGGCCAACGGAAAGTCACGTGTGGTGATTCGCCGCGAAACCTACGAAGACCTCGTACGGCTTGATGTCCAGTAACCCTGTCTAAATCTCTATGTTTCTCGGAGATCTCGCCCATAGCCTTGACCCCGTGACAACGGTTGAATCTCAGGGCAAGGTCGTACGCATCGGTGTACTCGGATGCGGCAACGTCGGTGCAGCTTTTGTGCGCCTCGTCGAACAGCAAAGTTCAACGATTGAACTGCGCACTGGTATTCGCCTCGAAGTTGTCAGCGTGGCCGTTCGCAACATGTCGCGCGATCGCGATGTGCAATTGCCCGAAGGACACTTAACTCGCGACGCTCACGCGGTTGTTTCCGATCCCAGCATCGATCTCATCGTTGAAGTCATTGGTGGCATCGAGCCCGCTCGCGAACTCATCACTGCCGCTCTTGCCGCTGGCAAGCCAGTAGTGACTGCCAACAAAGAATTGCTCGCCAATGTTGGTGCCGAACTGTATGCCGCAGCCGACGCTGCTGGTGTTGACTTGTTGTTTGAAGCTGCTGTCGCTGGTGGCATTCCGGTGATTCGTGCCTTGCGCGAAAGTTTGCGCGGCGAACCGGTTTCGCGCGTGATGGGAATCATCAACGGCACCACCAACTTCATCTTGACCAAGATGACCGAAGAAGGCGCCGACTATTCGGCTGCACTTTCTGAAGCACAGCGTCTTGGTTTCGCCGAGCGCGACCCAACAGCCGACGTCGAAGGTTTTGATGCTGGAGCGAAAGCAGCCATCTTGGCGTCAATTGCCTTTGGCGCAAAAGTTGTTGCTGGCGACGTGTATCACGAGGGCATTAGTCGTGTCACTGCCGCTGATATCGCAGTTGCGAAGCGTTTGGGTTACGTCATTAAGTTGCTGGGTATTGCTGAACGCGATCGCGAAACTGGCGAAATCGCTGTGCGTGTACACCCCGCAATGGTTCCGAATACTCATCCGTTGGCCAGCGTGCGCGAAAGTTACAACGCCGTGTTCATTGAAGGCGATGCTGTTGGCTCATTGATGTTCTATGGTCGTGGCGCTGGCGGCAACCCCACTGCAAGTGCAGTTCTTGGTGATGTGATTGACGCAGCGGTGAACTTGGTGAAGGGCACCCATGGATCAATCGGAAGTTTTGCTAAGGCAGTGATTCGACCGATTGACGAAACAAGTTCTGAATATTTGTTGTCAATGGAAGTCGCCGACAAGCCTGGTGTTTTGCACGCAGTCACCGGTGCATTTGCGAATAATGGAGTGAGTATTCGTGCAGCCGAGCAAGAGGGCATCGGCGCCGATGCACGATTGGTGTTCATTACCCACGAAGCCAAAGAATCTGACCTTCAGGCAACCGTTCGCCAACTTCGCGAGATGGATGTCGTGAAGCAAGTCGGCGGCATGTTGCGTGTCGTTGGTTCGTGAGAGATCTCAGTCAAACGATGTCCAACATGCGTTATATCTCGACCCGCGGCCAGGCTCCCGAGCTTGGTTTTGCTGATGTTTTGCTGGCTGGTCTAGCAACTGATGGTGGCTTGTATGTGCCCACCGAATGGCCGTCGCTTCCCTCGTTGCCAACTGGCGACTACGCATCATTAGCTGCTGCCGTCATGCGGCCCTATGTCATTCAAGATGGAGCAGTTGGCGATATTGACGAAACTGCATTTGAAGCAATGTGCCGTGATGCGTACGCCACCTTCCGTCACCCGGCAACGGTGCCGTTGGTGCAAATCGGACCCAACGAATGGATCATGGAACTCTTCCACGGACCAACGCTGGCGTTCAAAGATGTGGCGTTGCAGTTAGTCGGTCGCTTGTTTGATTATGTCTTGTCGGCTCGTAACGAACGCGTGATGATCGTTGGTGCAACCAGTGGCGACACCGGTTCGGCAGCAATTGATGGCGTCAAGAGTTGTAACAATGTCGACATCGTGATCTTGTATCCGGCTGGTCGCGTGAGTGATGTGCAGCGTCGTCAAATGACAACGGTTGACTCACCAAATGTGCACACGGTTGCGATTGATGGCACCTTTGACGACTGCCAAGACTTGGTCAAAGCCATGTTCAATGATGCTCAATTCCGCAATGAATTGAACCTTTCTGCAGTGAATAGCATCAACTGGGCGCGAGTCATGGCTCAGACCGTTTACTACGTGGCAGCTATTGATGCGTTGGGTGATCAGCCTGTTTCATTCAGTGTTCCCACCGGAAACTTTGGCAACGTGTTGGCTGGTTGGATCGCTCGCGAAATGGGCGCATCTGTTGATTCACTCATCGTCGGTTCAAATAAGAACGACATCTTGACTCGCTTCTTTGAATCACATCAGATGGTCGCCGACGGCGTTGTGCCCACGCTTAGTCCATCAATGGACATTCAGGTGTCATCAAACTTTGAACGTTTGCTTTTCGAAATGAATGATCGTGATGGGGCGGTGACTGCACATCAATTGTCGACATTCCGTTCCACTGGTCAATTGGCAGTTGAGCCAGATCAATTCGCAACATGGGCCGCCCCAGTGTTTAAAGCAGCACGCTGTAACGACGATCTCACCTTGTCGACAATGGCTGATGTGTATCGCGAATCAGGAATGTTGATCGACCCTCACACGGCAGTTGGTTTGTCGGCCGCTCGCCAAATACGGGCGCGACAAGAAGATCAGTCGGGGGTGCCTGTCGTCACCCTGGCCACCGCTCACCCGGCCAAGTTCCCCGATGCGGTTATCAAGGCCACCGGTGTTCACCCCAATTTGCCCGAACACCTCGCTGACCTGCTTGAACGCTCCGAACGGACCAATAATTTGGCCAACGATTTGGCGGCTGTGCAGGCTTTTGTGCGCTCAGTTGCGCGCTAGATCTGGTTGATGTTGCCCCAAGTTTTGGGCGAACAATTGAGATCAATTAACCGTTTGCGTTGCCAAGGGTGCTCAGGTTGGCTATGGTCAGAGATGTCTGGAATCCCAGACCGCACGTGATGCCACTCTGGGCAGCCGTTTTGGATAGTTCATCCGGTCAACACTGGTAGATCCGTGTGTGTTCCCCTCACTGGCGTAGGGATCGTCGGTGCTCGTGCCCCCGTTGCACGTCGCCGTTTTACTCTCGCCTGAAAGCAGGTTCTCGTGGCCGCAGATGCACTCGAAAAGTCAGTGCTTGAATCAAAAGACAAGGATCAGCTAGTCGCCATCGCGACTGCTCTTGGCATTAAAGCCGGTCCTCGTGCGAAAAAAGAAGACATCATCGTCAAGATCCTCGACACTGTCGGTGGAACTGGCGCATCGAGTTCTTCGTCTAGTTCATCATCGTCCGCTGGTGAATCAGTAGGTGAGCCGGTCAAGCGTGGCCGTGGTCGTCCGCCGAAGGCCAAGGCCGAAGGCGATGAAGCTCCCGCTGAAAGCAAGCCAGCTTCAACGCCCGCCCCGCGCAGCGCAACACCCGAGATCATTCTTGGTGCTGACGGCGAGCCGCTTGCCGAATGGGAAGCTGAACTCGTTCGCAAAGGCGAATCAACTGTTGCCGAGTTAACTGGTGGCGAATCTGCTCCGGCCGCAACTGAACGTACTGATCGCGGTGATCGTGGCGACCGCGGTGATCGTGGCCCACGCAATGATCGTGGCCCGCGTGACAACAACAATCCGCGTTATCAAGGTCAGAACAACCGCAACGGTCAACCCGGTGGACAACAGGGCGGCCCGCGCAATGACCGCAATGATCGCGACAGTTTTGAAGGCGAAGGACGCAATCGTCGTCGTCGCCGTCGTGGCAAGGGTGGACGCGATGAAGGTCCTCAGGGCGAAGATCGCGAAGGCACAACCGAGCGCACCTGGAGCCGCGACAGCGGCAACTCTGCGCAAGGTGGCGAATTCGTCCCGCAAGAAACAGTGGCCATTGAGGGTTACCTCGATTTGCGTGATGAGGGCTACGGCTTCTTGCGCGTGAAGGGCTACTTGCCAAGTCGCGAAGATGCTTATGTTTCAGTCAAGCAAACCCGTCAATATGGTTTGCGCAAGGGCGACCATGTCACTGGTATGGCCCGCACTGCTGGCCGTAACGAAAAGAACCCTGCTTTGCTTGAGGTTTTGACAGTTAATGGTGGCGACCCTGAAAAGGTCAAGAACCGTCCTCGCTTTGAAGACCTCACTGCTTTGTTCCCTGATGAAAAGTTGAAGCTTGAGCATCCGCTGGATCCGGGCAACATGACCGCACGCATCATCGACCTCATCTCACCAATCGGTAAGGGTCAACGTGGAATCATCGTGTCACCTCCTAAGGCTGGTAAGACGACGATTATGAAGGAGATCGCAACTGCGATCGAGCGCAATAACCCTGAAGTTGTGTTGATGGTGTTGCTGATTGACGAACGTCCCGAAGAAGTGACCGACATGCGACGCA
>CALPPJ020000147.1 GCA_943325425.2 Bifidobacterium breve
CCTTCAACGCACAGGTTCATATCCATTGCTGGAAGGAACACGCGATTGCTGAGATCAAGTCCTGCTATACGACCTGGGGCAAGAAGTGAACGGAATTGGGCGTTAGTCATCAATCAATCTTTCGAGACCAGGAGGTTTTAGGTATTGCTTCGCTTAATTGCACGCTCGTCGGTTCCGAGATAACTCGCGATAACCGCCGGATTCTTGCGAATAACGTCCGGCGCACCTTCGGCAATCACATGACCAGCTTCAAGGCAATAGATGCGATCAGAGATTGACATCACCATTGGCATGTCATGCTCAATGATCAAAATTGATGCGCCCAATTCTTCTTTGATCATTCGAATGAGTGGACCAAAGGCTTCAGTTTCGCGTTGAGCGACTCCAGCTGTTGGTTCGTCGAGCAACATCAACTTCGAGTCCAAAGCAATCAACGCACCGAGTTCAACGATTCGCCGAGTTCCGGTTGAAAGCTCACCCATCAAAGAGTCGGCATAGCGACCCAAGCCCAAATACGAAATGATTTCATCGGCCTCGCGACGTTTACGACCTTCATGTTGTGGCGAAGGCGGCAAAGCCAAAATTGAAGGAATCAGCATTGAACGTTGACGAGATTCAAGTGCGACCATCAAAGTTTCGCGAACTGTCAAAGAACTAAAGAGTCGCGCATTTTGGAAGGCGCGACCTTGTCCGAGGCGAGCTCGCTTATAGGCCGACAGCTTTGAGACGTCTTGACCAAATAGCTCAATAACTCCTGAAGATGGCACAAAGCCCGATATCGCATTCACGATGGTGGTCTTGCCGGCCCCGTTAGTACCGATCAAGCCGACAACTTCGCCACTGCGCACCTCAAGTGAAACATCATCAACGATGGTTCGGCCACCAAGCGTGACACTGAGACCTTTCGTCACTAAAGGCGATCCAGAAACTTCCACTTGTCTTCCAGAACCAAGCGAGGCGACGTCTGCTCCAGCCTGTCGAACCGGCGGCGTCCACTGCGAACGGCGTGCGATCCAGTTCAGCAAGTTGTCGCGAGCGGCGTGAACGATGGAAATCAAACCACTCGGGAAATACAACAGCACGATCAACATTCCAAAACCACTGGCGAACAACTCAACCTGCTTTGTCCCATCAAAGAAAAGCGGCACCGCAATAATCAGCAGTGTTCCGAGGAGTGCCCCAGTAATTGAGCCAATACCACCAACAACTGCCACCGAAACGATTCGTAATGATTCGTCAAAATCAAAAAGGAGTCCGTCGACTTTGAATTGCGCGTTACGAGCGACGAGAGGCAACAAACCTCCGGCTAGAGCTGCGAGGCCGCCTGAGACGCCAAAGGCCAATAACTTTGCTCGATTCGGCGCAACCGTGTACGCCGCTGACGCTGTTTCATTATCACGCGTCGCAATGATCGAACGGCCGATTCCGGTTTTCCGAATTCGCCAGACAACTATGATTGACAACAAAGCCATCAAAAGGGTGAAGTAATACACGCCGTCAAAATTCTTGCCCTTGACGGTCCAAAAAATGAGGCGGAAACCCTCATTGCGATCAACATTAAGTTGAGCGCTTCCGCCGCCACCTGGGGCGAATTTTTCACCGACAATAAACCATGAGCGAATCGCTAAGCCGAAACCGAGAGTAACAACCGCAAGATACAGACCCTTCACTCGCAAAGCCGGAATTCCGACGATGACAGCGGCAATGACTCCCCACAAAACACCAATCGGTAAAGCAACCAAATAGGGCAAATCGTTCGCGTAATAGATCGTGAGGTACGAACCCAATGCAACGAATCCGAACTGACCAAGTGAAAGCTGGCCACCCCAACCAGTGATCACCGTGACGGAAAGGGCAATGATCAAATACACCGGCACCGACGAAAACTTCAACATGTCGCTGGCTTTATCAACTTGACTCGGGAGCACTAACGCAAGCGCTGCGATCAAACCGAATCCCGTCAACGTCATCACGCGGTACAACGGGTGCTTCGTCAGTTCAACGCGAGCCGCACGCACTTTAGAAGTTAATTGCCATGTCTCGTCCTTCATGGAAGCCGATCGTCCCACGGTAAAAAGCACGACGATGATGACCACGAATAAAACTGCAATGTTTGAACCTGCTGGCAAGTCTCCGCTCAACGACCACGTAATCAAGAAGCGGTCGATGACTCCCGCCAACAAACCGCCGACAAGCGTCCATGTAAACGACTTCATCCGGCCGACCATGGCTGCGACAAGTGAAAGTAACAACATCTTGGGACCGAGTGCATTTTGCACGGACGCTATTGACCCACCTTGCAACGGGGCAATCAATAATGCACTGAGGGCTGCCAACAGACCTGCCAACGCCCAAACTTTCGTCGACACTGAGCGCACCCCGATTCCGGCGAGACGCGCTGCTGGGAAATTGTCGGCGGTGGCACGAACATTCATTCCGAATGCGCTGCGGTGAAATAGCCAACCCAAGAAGATCATTAAGGCTGGCACGAACATCAGAACCGTGAGTTGCGGACCCGTGACATTGACCCCCGCCACGTTCCAACTGCCGCTAATGAGCACTGGGAACGACACATTGGTGGCCTGCTCATCTGGAATTGGTAGACGGAGTTGAAGGAGTTGAATGACTTGCGTCAATCCGAGCGTTGCAACAAAAAGCAGAAGGCGAGGCTGGGTAAACAGGCGCCGTAATACCAATTCGGCGGCGACGCCAAGTAAGACTCCGCAAATCAACGCGATCGGCAACGACAAGCCATAAGCGATGTCATATCGCACTTGTAGAAGTGCCATCACGTAACCACCAAAAGCGCCGATCTGACCATGCGCAAAGTTGATGACGCCAGTTGCCCGATAAATCAAAAGCAAACCAAAGGCAACTAGCGAATAGACGAGCCCCTGAATCAATCCGTCAAACATGATGTCATTGGAATAAGTCAATGCGATTAATGCGTTCATGCGCCTGCTCCAGACAAGAAGACGGCTCGCAATAGGTCATCGCGTTCAAGAAGTTCTTGAGCAGGTCCTTCAAACTTCACCTGACCGCGTTCCATAAAGACCGCACGGTCAGCAATGGAGAGTGCCACGTTCACGGATTGTTCAACGATAACCATCGTGACGCCTTGCTCTTTCAACTTCTCAACTATCTTCAAAAGATCTTGAACCACCACTGGCGCCAAACCGAGTGAAAGTTCATCAATGCAGAGTAAATCGGGGTCAAGCATGACGGCTTTGGCTAGGGCCAACATCTGTTGCTGCCCGCCTGACAAAGATCCGGATCGCTGATCTCGGCGCTGCCACAGAACATCGAATGTTTCGTACACTTGCGCCAATTTTTCTTTGCGCTTTCCGTGATCGGCAATCTGACGGCTCCACACCTGAAGGTTTTCATCAACCGTCATCGAACTAAACACAGCCTCTCCCCCAGGAACCAAAACCAATCCCATCGAGGCACGGTATTGCGGTTCAACCAAAGTGATCGTGCGACCATTCATCCGAACGACACCACGATCGGGCATCACGAGTCCCGAAATTGCTTTCAGGATTGTTGACTTACCAGCACCATTCGTTCCGAGTAATGCAAGTACTTCGCCTTTTCGAACATCGAAACCTACGTCAAACAAAACTTGCAAGTTGCCGTAACTGACATCAACGTTACGTACCTGAAGAACCGGAATATTGCCAGGATCATTGTGCAAGCGCTGCGATTCAGCTTGTTGCTCTTTCAATTCGCCAATCGTCAACGCGATATCGCGCTTCATGTAACGACTGCCATAGATAATGAGCAAACTTCCCAACAATGCTGCAGGTGGTACCACCGCAGTGAGCGCAGTGCGTTCACCGTGAGCATCAGATAATCCGCCGGCGAGAAGACCGCCAAAGAAACCGCCCATCAAGAAGATGTACACGCCGACCATGGCAAACGCTTGTGAACGCATTTGGTATGGGATGATGGCCGAAATAGCCGGACCCATTTGAGTAAAGGCAGCGCCTTGGAATGCGTTGCCGATGGTGACAAAAGCAATCATCAGAGCAGCATTCTCGAAGCGCATTCCGACTGTGACGAATACTCCGTAGCAAAGAATGCATATACCCATCATTCGCAATGCCGACGGAGGATTACGCCTAAACAACTTTTCACCAATTCGTCCGGCCAACGGAATTCCGATCAGTGCACCCGACCATGTGATGGCACCAATCCATCCACGCGTAAACGCGCTGTAGTTATAAGAGTTTTTCAAGAGCAGGTTGAATGCTCCGGGCACTGCAATCAGGGCAAAACCGAGAACACCGATACCAACAACTAAGAAATAGAACGTACGCACTTTCTTTAAACGCTGAAAGGCTGCCGATAACAACACCGGTGGTTCTGCTTCGGCATCAACTACTGCTTCGCCTAAGACTGCTTCCTGCTCTTGCCGGCCACGTGTCGGCTCTTTCAAGGTGAATGACCACAAGATTGTGAGTCCCGCTGGGATCAACAATGCGAAGAAGACAACTCGCCAATCGCCAGCATCGTCACCCGCAGCAACAACAATTGCTCCAGCAAACAATGGACCAAGTACTTGACCGAGTGGTCGACCAAGCGCTTCAATCGCGAAAATTCGAGTACGAACGGCGAGCGGATATTGGTCTGCAACGAGTGAAGGCCCAATCGGCACACGGGCGGCAGCACCAAAACCCGAACCGGCGCGAGCAAGACCCATCTGGAAAGTGTTGACAACTGAACCAGTCAAAGCAACGAATACCAACCACAGGGCCGAAG
>CALPPJ020000148.1 GCA_943325425.2 Bifidobacterium breve
AGTCCACAAAATTCACAGTCGGGGCGACCAGCAGAAACGATTCGATCAGCGTTGTCGCAAAATGCCATTGCTTGGGCGCGTGTCATACTGACTCGTGCTCGTGCCCCAGGGATGTTCTCCATGGGGTCATCGTCGTTGTCATCATCGTCATTGTCATCATCTTCGAACTCATCGTCATCATTTTGTGTGAGCGGAGCGAATTCTTTGAGGTGTAAAACAAAGTCATCATTTTCGCGGTTGAACTCAAGCGCAACGGCTCCTAAAACAAAAGCTTCTTGAATTGGTTCAGTGAGTTGCATCACCGAACGAGGGGGTTGACCTTCGGGGATTGGCAAGTGAGCGAGTGCACGACGAAGGTATTTTGCGATCGCTGCCACTTGTTGTTTTTCGCTTCGGATAGTCACTATTCGAGCACCTGCTCGTGCCTGTATATAGAACGTACGTTGTCCGGGTTCGCCGATAGCGCCCGAAGTAATGACATCGACAAAATCAAAATCAGCGAAAAAATCCATGTTCTATCTCATGAAGGACGAAGATCGCCGAGCGATCCGCCGGTGGAGTTGACGTTGAGAACGATTGGTCCACCAACGGTGTAAGCAATGGCCGAAACTGAACAGGTGCTGATGACGATCCGTTGAAAAAGATCAATGTGCGTGCCCATGGCGTGAGCGACTGCCGCTTTGATGGGATCGGCGTGTGAAACACAAACAATGACTCCGCCTCGATGTTGTGCAACCAAACGATCTATTGCCGAGACCATTCGCGTCTGCATTTCAGTGAAGCTTTCACCGTTCGGGAAACGAAAGGTTGAGGGTGCGCGCTGAACAGTTGACCATTCGGGAAGCTTCATGAGTTTGCTGAGTTCGGCTCCGGTCCAATCACCGAACTCACATTCAAGTAGGCCCTTATCAATTTTTGTGCGAAGACCTAGTGCCTTGGCAATAGGCGCAGCAGTTTCGCGAGCGCGTTCGAGCGGAGACGCATAAATCGCGTCGACTTTTTTCAATCCAGCGATACGTTCGGCAACCGCTTCGGCTTGTTTGATTCCGACGTCAGCGAGATGTAACCCAGCGGCGCGACCTGGCAAGAGTTTCCCAGTCGTCGGCGTTTGCCCATGACGAACGAGCAACACCAATGTCGACGAAGGTGGGGCGGTTTTCGTTGTCTTTTTGGCAGTCATAACATGTGCCAACCTAGTGGCAATTCAAAGACTTTGCCCTGTCAGCGCTCAAGAGCGATTCGTGTTGCAGTAGCTGCTTGTGTAATTGCCGCGGCACCATCGTCGACAAATTGGCTCATTGAAAAGAAACCATGGACCTGTCCGTAATAGCGCGTTAATGAACACGAGACGCCGGCCTCATTGAGGCGATTGGCGTATTGCTCGCCTTCGTCGCGTAGCGGATCGTATTCGGCGGTAATGACAATGGCGGGCGGTGCCGAAGCCAAGATTGTCGCGTCGGCGAATAGTGGCGAAACGCGTGGATCTGTCGGCGAACCAATGGATCCACTGAGGTAGTGATCACAGAACCACTTCATGCCGCCAGCTGTCAGGCGAAAACCTTCGCCATTGTCTATGTAACTTTGTGAACTACGCGTCGCATCGGTGACTGGGTAAATCAACATCTGAAATTTCAGTGGCACTGGTTGCAAGTTGGCAACTGCTGCCGCCAAGTTTCCTCCGGCGGAGTCGCCGCCGACTGCGATGCGCGACGCATCAATTCCAAGTTCACTGGCGTGGGCGTGCGCCCAACGCAATGCAACGATGCAATCATTTAAGGGCTCCGGAAATGCGAACTCAGGAGCGAGACGGTAGTCAACCGAAAGCACCGCGTGGCCCATTGATTGTGCGAGTTTGCGGCACACATCATCGTGGGTATTGATACTTCCGAGTACCCAGCCACCTCCGTGGTAAAACACGAGCAAACCGACGTCGGTGCGATTATTCGGACGATACAAACGAGCTGGCACACCATCAGCATCAACGTCGCGAATTTCGTGAAGTTCGACCATTGAAGGAGCAGTCATCATTTCCATACCGGCGCGAGCGACAACTGGTTCTTGAGTTTCAAGCGCTGGAGCATTGAGTTGCTCGAGAGCGAGGAGGAGTGCTGCTGTCTGCGGATGAAGTGCCATGGCAATATCTTGCCATTGACGAGCCCTCTACTTCGTCTTCAGACTGTTTTCGCTTCCGGCAAAGAGTCTTTTGAGATTTGGGACATGGCGCCACACGACAAAGGCGCATAAGCCAACACCGGTCAGAACTTCTCCCACTGGCCGACCGATGATGATTTGTGAAACAGGAAGACCGATCGCGATCGCTAATGATCCAAGCGACGCCTTCTTCGTGACCTTTGCGGTGATGAGCCAGAGCAAAGTCATCGCCACGCCAAGAAGCGGGTAGAGCGCGATCATTCCGCCGCCGGCTGTCGCAACACCTTTGCCTCCCTTGAACTTTCGCGTGACCGGGAAAACGTGGCCGACAACAGCCGCGCACGCCAAGGCCAGCGCGCCGGCGTAGCCAGCGATCCAAAAACCTATGCCAACCGAAACTGCGCCTTTGAGTCCATCCAGAACGAATACCAAAATGCCAAGTTTGCGACCAAGTAACCGACCGACATTTGAGGCCCCCGGATTTCCCGAACCAGAAGTCGTGATATCGATGCCACGACTACGAGCAATCAAAACCGCACTGGGGAAAGTTCCGAGCATGTAGGCAACGGGTATGAGGAACAAAATGGCAATCACTGGTTCTATCTTTATGGCTCGCACCAGGCGAATGGCGGACTATCGCGCACTCGAAGATTTTGGGTATGGGTATCGCGCTGGTACGCGCGTGAGATGGGTACTCTGCCATCAATGTCTGAAGTCCCGAATTACGGTGAAAACGCGCCCCGAATACGGCGCAGCACCTCGACGTCGGCATTTGGCGCATCAAAACGTGAGGGTCATGATGCTTCGGCTTTCTATGCGCGTTTTCGAACCCCAGATATCTCGGCCGATGAGACATTGGCGGATCCGTTAACGGTCGACCCAGTTCGTAATCAGATCTTCGTCGGCGATTCGCGTGATATGTCGCAAATCCCCGATAATTCAGTCGGACTTGTCGTTACTTCTCCGCCGTACTTTGCAGGTAAGGCCTATGAAGAGGCCTTGGGTGAAGGACATATCCCAGCCGACTATGTCGAGTATCTCGAGATGCTCACTGACGTGTTTGCCGAATGTCGACGAGTGCTCGAACCTGGTGGTCGGATCGTTGTGAACGTTGCCAATCTTGGTCGACGCCCATTTCGTTCGCTTGCCTCTGATATCACCACGATCTTGCAGGACGAACTTGGATTGTTGTTGCGTGGTGAAGTCGTGTGGTTGAAGCAACGGGGATCATCGGGAAGTTGTGCGTGGGGATCTTTTAGGTCGGCGACGAACCCAGTGTTGCGCGATACAACCGAGCGTTTGATCATGGCTAGCAAAGGTCGCTTTGATCGAGCGATCTTGCCAGCAAAGCGCGCCAAGCGCGGTTTCCCTTCAGTCTCAACTTCAACCTCAGACGAATTCGTTGAGGCCACGATTGACGTGTGGGAAATACAACCCGAAAGCGCAACTCGCGTGAATCACCCAGCGCCGTTTCCAGTCACTCTTGCCGAGCGGTGTATCGACTTGTACTCATTCAAAGGTGATCTCATTCTTGATCCTTTTATCGGTTCTGGTTCTACAGCAGTTGCAGCAGCGCGTTTATCGCGTTCATTCGTTGGTTTTGACACCGATGAGAATTATGTTGCTCGGGCATTGAATCGTGTAGTCAACGAAGGTCAGCCGCGAACCGATACGGAAAATCGTTCAATACGCGATGTTGTTGAAGACATTCTGACGAGCAACGGTTTCAACAGAATTGTGTGGGGAGCTCGCATGCTGACGGGTTTTGAAGCCACCGGTCGAGCAATTCGTAATGATGGTTCAACAATTATTTTTGATATCGCAGGTGGACTAACAAATGTGCGACCGGGCTTGTCTCGTGGCGATTTATTGTGGCGGGCGATTGGTCGTGGCGCGGTGATTGCCGAAATTGAACCAAATACCCCATTTGTGATTTTCACTTCAGGCCTTCCCGAGAAATTGAGTGGCGGTAATGCGTTGGCGATGGTCGTTGGGCCAGGTCGTCCGATCGCTGCCATCGTGACGATGGAAAATCGGGAGATTTCTTCGGAAATCCTAAGCCAATTGAGATAGTTGGGTTTCCGGACATTGGTTGTAGTTGCAGACGCTGGTTGTAGTTACTGACACAGGTAGTAGTGAATAGATACTGTTAGTAGTAACTTTTACTTGGGCTGAAGATGAGGGCTCGCGAGGACAAGTAATGAGTTATCTGACCGATCTAGAAGCACAATCAATCCACATTTTGCGCGAGGCGGTTGCGCAGGCTGAAAATCCTGTCATGTTGTATTCGATCGGCAAAGACAGCAGTGTGATGCTTCACCTGGCCCGTAAAGCTTTTTTCCCAGCGCCGCTGCCTTTTCCTCTTTTGCATGTTGATACCACGTGGAAGTTCAAGGAAATGATTGCCTTTCGCGACACGGTGGCCGCCGAAGCAGATATTCGACTGATCGTTCATCAGAATCCAGATTGCATTAGCCAAAACATCAACCCGTTTGACCATGGTTCGTCACTGCACACGGACATGTGGAAAACGCAAGGTTTGAAACAAGCCTTGGATGCCGGTGGTTTCGACCTGGCTTTTGGTGGGGCTCGACGTGACGAAGAAAAGTC
>CALPPJ020000149.1 GCA_943325425.2 Bifidobacterium breve
AACGTCAAGCGGCGGTCAAGGTCAGCAGTTTGTTCTTCTTGACGCCTGCGCTGAGCACGATTGAAGGTGCGGCGCTGTTTGGTGAACGTTTGGGCGTGTTGGCGTTCGTGGGACTGGCTGTCGCCCTCGTCGGCGTCGCCCTCACCACCCGCACCAATTGACCCACTTTGGAATATGGCTGCCGCCTAGCGGCAACTCAACTCCAAAGTGGCGATTAATTGCCGGTGTAGTGGGCGTCGGCGTGGGTGAGGACCTCGTCAATAATGGCGATTCCGGCCCGCACATCTTCGTCGCTCGTCGTCAACGGCGGAACCACGTGCATGCGGTTGAAGTGCGTGAACGGCCACAAACCTTGAGCCTTGCACGCACCAATCAATTCCGTCATCGGGGCGGCGGCAGGACCAGCCGCATTGAACGGAACCAACGGCTCACGGGTCTCGCGGTCCTTGACCAGTTCGATCGCCCAGAACACACCAACTCCACGCACATCACCAACGCTCGGATGCTTTGCTTTCAATTTCTCGAGTTCGGGTCCGATGATGTCGCGACCGAGGTGGCGAGCATTGTCGATGATTCCCTCTTCCTCAAAAATATTGATGCTCGCAACAGCCGAGGCACATGCAAGCGGATGACCGCTGTAGGTGAGTCCACCCGGGAACTGGCGCTCGCGGAAAGTATCAGCAATGCGATCGCTAATGACGACGCCACCAAGCGGTAAGTAACCAGAGTTCACGCCCTTGGCGAAACAGATGAGGTCGGGAGCAACCTTCCAGTTGTCAATAGCGAACCATTCACCGCATCGACCAAAGCCCGACATCACTTCGTCGGCAATGAACACGATTCCGAATTCGTCACAGATTTCACGCACGCCAGCCATGTAGCCAGGGGGCGGAACCAGAATTCCGTTTGTACCAACAACACTTTCAAGCATGATTGCAGCAACTGTTTGCGGACCTTCAACCATCAATGTGTCGCGCAAGTGTTGCAAGGCACGCTGTGATTCTTCGAGCTCGTTGCTGCTGTGGAAAGCCGAACGATACGGGTATGGTCCCCAAAACTTGACGACTCCGGGTAAACCCGGCTCGCTCGGCCAACGACGTGGATCGCCAGTGAGCTGAATCGCTCCACCAGTTGCGCCGTGGTAGCTGCGGTAAGTCGTGAGAATTTTGTGACGTCCGGTGTGTAGTCGTGCCATGCGAATGGCATTTTCGGTTGCTTCGGCTCCGCCATTGGTGAAGAACACCATGTTCAAATCACCAGGTGCACGCTCGGCGATGAGACGTGCAGCTTCACTGCGTGCATCGTTCGCATGGAAGGGAGCAATCGTGCATAAACGCTCGGCCTGCTCTTGAATAGCTGCGACCAACTTGGGGTGCTGATGTCCGATGTTGACATTGACGAGTTGGCTCGAGAAGTCGAGGTACTTCTTGCCGGATTCATCCCAGAAGTGACTACCTTCCGCCTTCGTAACAACGATGGGGCTGATGAGGCTTTGGGCCGACCATGAATGAAAAACGTGTGAGCGATCGCTCTTGAGTGCGTTCGTGGGATTGGTATTCAGCGCAGAAGTAGCAGAAGATGAAGAAGCCATACGCACAGACTATTCGTTACACGCACAGGTGAACAGACCCATGTTTGTCACAGGACAATGAAGATTCTTGGCAAGGTAATTGTTGGTACGGTCAAGGGCATGGGAGAACGAATTTCATTTACATCAAACGGCGGAACCTGCGATGGGTACTTGGCAAACGGTGGTGGGCCAGGTGTCATCGTCATTCAAGAATGGTGGGGACTCGTACCGCATATTCAAGATGTGGCTGACCGCTATGCCGCGGCTGGATTCACTGCTCTCGCCCCCGATCTGTATCACGGAGAATCGTCAAGCGAACCTGATGGTGCGGGCAAGTTAATGATGGGCCTCAACTTGGCACAAGCCGCAAAAGACTTGTCAGGCGCTGTTGACTTTTTACAGTCACAAACTGGGCAGCAAAAAGTTGGTGTCGTCGGTTATTGCATGGGCGGGGGACTCACAATGGTTCTTGCGTGTCAACGTCCAGACGCAGTTGCTGCAGCGGCTCCGTACTACGGCGTGATTCCTTGGCCAACGGCTCAACCTGATTGGTCAAAGCTTGAGGCCAAAGTCATCGGTGAATATGCCGAACTCGACGATTTTGCCGGACCAGAAACTGTGCAAGCACTTGAGGCTCAACTCAAGTCACTTGGCAAAGATGCAACTCTGAACATTCACGCAGGAACGCAGCATGCATTCTTTAATGATGCACGTCCAGAAGTTTTCAATGCTGCAGCAGCAAAGATGAGTTTTGATCGAACTCTCGATCTCTTCAAAACGTCTCTTTGAAATACTTAGGGAGCAGCCGCAATTGGTGCATCGGTTGTTGTTGTGGCGCGCGGAATTGAAGTAGTTGCCACGAGCAATGACGTTGAAACAGGGCGCGAAGGTTCACTACCACCGCTATTGACGATCAACCCAATGCCAATTCCGACAATTAAACCCAAGACAGCGCCGCTTGCGCCCACCATTAGTTTCAACTGATCAGTCATCGGCTTCACCGAAATGTCAGCTCAATGATTCAATGGCGGCTTGCACTGCAAGCACGCGACGTGCATTGTCGACGTGCAAGTTTTCAATCATGCGACCGTCAACTGTGATCACGCCACGACCCTCGGCAGTTGCTTCTTCAAATGCTGCGATCACACGTTGTGCATAGTCAACTTCATCGGCAGTCGGTGCCCAAACATCGTTAGCGATTTCAACTTGCGAAGGATGAATCAGAGTCTTTCCGTCAAAGCCCATCTGCGCACCTTGAACACACTCATCGCGGAATGCGTCAAGATCCTTCACATCGTTGAAGACACCATCGAGAATGACCTTGCCGGCTTCGCGGGCAGCAAGAAGTGCAGTTGCGAGGTGCGGGGTCAGCGGGGTCCGACCACGCACTTGTGTTGCCCGCAATTCTTTAGCTAAGTCGTTGGTTCCCATGACGAGTGTCTGCACTCGTGGGTGCGCCGCAATTTGGCGCACATCAAAAATGGCGGTTGGAGTTTCGATCATTGCCCAGATCTTCATTGAACCTGGAGCGCCCGCAGTTGCGAGGGCTGATGAAACAGCCTCAACTTCTTTGACTGAGTTGATCTTCGGAATCACCACTGCTGATACGCCGGCCATTGCAGCAGCCACTAAATCATCAGCGCCCCATTGAGTGTCAAGCCCGTTGCAACGAATCGTGATCTCTTTGTTTCCGTATTCGCCGCTACGCGCTGCGGCTACTGCGTTGCGACGAGCGTCAGGTTTTGCGTCAGGGGCAACCGCGTCTTCGAGGTCGAAGATGAGGGCATCAGCAGGAATGCCTTTTGCTTTATCGAGGGCGCGCTCATTAGCGGCGGGCATATAGAGAACTGAACGGCGGGGGCGTAGATCTGACATGAGAATTTCCTTGTGATTGTTTGTACTAGAAGCCGTAAGCGGCAATGAGTTCGGGGTCGCGTGCTGAAAGTTCGCGAGCTAATTGCACAATGACTCGACACTGCTTCACTGATGCGTCGTCTTCCATTTTTCCGTCGAGCATGATTGCGCCAGTTCCGTCACCCATTGCTTCGATGACGCGCATTGCATGTGCGACATCGCTTGGGCGCGGACTAAACACTCGACGTGCAATATCGATTTGTGCGGGGTGAAGCGACCAAGCGCCAACACAGCCAAGTAGGTAGGCGTTGCGGAACTGGTCTTCGCATGCAACAACGTCTTTGATGTCACCGAACGGACCATAGAACGGCAAGATGCCATGCATCACGCACGCGTCAACCATGCGCGCCAACGTGTAATGCCACAAATCTTGTTGGTAGGTATTGCGCGGGGCATCAGGACTCTCGGGATTTGGATCGTCGCGCACGACGTAGTCGGGGTGTCCGCCACCAACACGTGTTGTCTTCATGCGACGATTCGCGGCAAGGTCGGCGGGTCCGAGCGACAGACCCTGCATGCGTGGCGAGGCTCCACAGATTTCTTCGACGTTGGCCACGCCACGAGCAGTTTCAAGAATCGCGTGAATCAACAACGGCTTCTTGAGTCCGGCCTTTGCCTCAAGTTGCGCGAGCAAACGATCGACATAGTGAATGTCTTCGGGGCCTTCCACTTTCGGAATCATGATGACGTCAAACTTGTCGCCGACTTCGGTGACAAGAGTTGTGATGTCGTCGAGACCCCACGGCGAATCCAGACTGTTCACGCGGGTCCACAACTGCGTGGTGCCCATCGGAATCGTTTTGGCAACATTGACCAGACCAGCACGTGCCGCTTCTTTGTCGGTTGCCGGGACGCCGTCTTCAAGGTTGCCAAGAATGATGTCAACCGTCGGGATGATGTCACCTAACTTGGCGACCATCTTTTCGTTTGACGGCGGGAAGAAATGAATCATCCGACTGGGACGGAACGGAATCTCACGGACGGGCTCGGGAGCACCGACGGCGAGGGGCTTGAAGAAGTCTTTTGCACTACGCACACTGCGAGAGTACGCCGTTTTGACCCCATTTGGTAAACCTCGTGACCAAAAAGTTGTCAGAAAGGCGACTTGGTAAATCCGACTCGGTGATCTGTCCGCCTACCCTTGTGCAGGTGGCAGCCCTCATCATCGGAAATCATGAAATCGACGCGGTCCTTTTTGACGCTGGCGGAATCTTCGTGATTCCCGACCCAACTGTTTTGGCTCCGCTGTTGAGCTACTACGGAGCGACGACC
>CALPPJ020000150.1 GCA_943325425.2 Bifidobacterium breve
GATAGTCGTACCGGTGCAGTGATCGGTACTGGCACGAGAAACGATCTGATCTTCGGATCAAACTCGCAGTTGCGGGCTCTGGCTGAGGTGTACGCGCAAAACGATGCCAAAGAAAAGTTCGTGCGTGACTTCGTGAAGGCCTGGACGAAAGTGATGAATCTTGACCGCTTCGACCTCTGAGCCACCGACTCAACTCCAAACTACTTGGTGAATCTGGTGGCAGAAATGG
The DNA here is from genome assembly GCA_943325425.2 of Bifidobacterium breve. Classification (GTDB taxonomy): domain Bacteria; phylum Actinomycetota; class Acidimicrobiia; order Acidimicrobiales; family Ilumatobacteraceae; genus Casp-actino8. Next base: position 230 of record CALPPJ020000150.1, read on the forward strand.
GCACATTTAGCCCATTTTCTGCCACCAGAAAACCTAAGTGGTCAAATCCTCTGATACCCTTGGGGGTATATAGATATCGGAGGAAAACCATGAACTCAACAATTCGAACTCAATCAAAATGGCCCCTGGAGCGAGTGTTATTTGCAATGGCCGGAACCATGTCTTTGGTGAGCACACTGCTCGTAGCTGTGGTTTCGCCGTGGTTTCTCATATTGACCGCGTTCGTCGGCCTCAATCAGTGGGCCTATGTAACGATGCGAGCTTGTCCGGCATCACTGGTGTTGAAGCGGTTTGGTAAATCGGCTCAGTGCGATTGGTAGCCAAAGGTTGGGCGAGACTCACAGGATGAATCCATCAACTATTCGTCGAATCGCAACTGCGATCGGAACTTTTATCACGCTCGCCGGCGTAATGCACTTCGTCAACCCAAAGTTCTTTAATGACATCGTTCCACCGTGGTTGCCACCAAACGAAAGTTTCTGGACCTATCTGAGCGGTGTCGCTGAACTGATTGTTGGACCGATGTTGTTATTGCCGAAGTATCGCAAGCAAGGAGCTATTGCCGCGATCGCGCTTTTTGTTGCGGTATACCCGGGCAACATTTACATGGTGTGGGATTGGCGCGACGAACCATTCTCGAAACAGATCGTTGCGTATGGACGACTGCCGTTTCAATTTGTGTTTATTTGGTTGGCTTGGAAAGTCTTTACTGATTCCTCGGCGAGCGAAACTCGGTTGCGACCTAATCGCTTAGATATGTAAAGCGCAGCGTCTGCTCGATCAAACAGATCAGAATACGACTCATTAGGGAGCCGAGCCGCAACGCCAGCAGAAACAGTTAGGCAGAGATCACCCTGATTGGTGGGTAATCTCAACGCTTCAATTCCAAGTCGAATACGTTCGGTAACTGCTGTCGCACTATCAATACCAGTGTTTGGTAAGACCACCACAAACTCCTCACCACCGATACGGGCTGTTCCGTCAATTAATCGTGTCAATGAAGAAATTTGTTGGGCAACACTATGAATTGCCAAGTCGCCGATTTGATGGCCGTATTTGTTGTTAACTTCTCTCAAAAAATCTAAATCAAGAACGACAAGAGAAATGTCAGTTGCTTGACGCTGCGAGCGTGCAAATTCGTGGTTAACAAATTCTTGTAGGCCAAATGCATTCAGTAATCCAGTTCTGGAGTCACGCTTGCTGAGTAGTGCCGACTGATTCACCTGAAGATGATCAAATGCCAGATAACACGGAGCAACAACAATCAATAGCAATAAAGGATTGATGAGGGCAAAGATTGCGCCGATACAGCCGATGGAGACTTCGGCGGCATCACGAAGTAGCGAATGTCGGGTCCAATATGAACCACTAAGAATTGATTGATGGCTTACTAGACCCATGACCACGGTGACAAGGAGTGCATCAACGAATACATGTGTCGCTATTGCGACAAGGAATGTAAACGCGAGGTAATCAGACAAGTCGCCGCTGATCGGGCGATTCTGAATGAGCGACCAAAACACCAAACTTGAACTGTTCATCGTGAGCAGACGCTGGAAACGAATCAGCAAACTTGCGAGCGACGCCCGTTCGGTCGGTATCACCAGGGCGACGATCGGCAAGGCAAATGGTGGAAGGAGAATCGATGCAGCAAAGAAGAAATGACCGACTGGCGAAAGAAGTATTTGCCGCTCTGAGCGAGTCACACCTAACGAAGAGGTTCGCCGACCGCTCAGTGTTGCGCCAGCGATAATGGCCGGCAAGGTGATTGACAGGGGGAGTGCGCGTTGATCAATAATCAGAAGATTCGTGATCAGCGTAAGCCCGATGCTGAGAAATAAAAGACCTGCGATTGTTCGCAGGAGACGTTGATACCGACTCACGAATGATTCCCCTCAAATAGAACTCAAGGATTTTCGGTCGGTCGTGGGCAGAAATTCCTCAAGAAATAAGCAGAAAAGTGTCTATTTCCAAGCAAAAACAGGCTGCTCAAGATGATGTACCCGCTCATTAATGCGACCTTCAATACAAACCCATCGCATCTGTAATAACACGGCACCAGTTGGAGCATGAATGAGATCTCCACTCAGAGGAAGTTGCACCACCGGTTGATCGCTTTCAGGAATAGATACAAATCGTGGTGAGTCGGCCCGACAAAGTTCGTGCAGACCGATGCGATAAGCATGCGCAACTTCGGATGGCTCAGGAGTGATTACCGCATCAGCGCCGGCCCAGACCACAACGGGTGTCATCACGAAACCTGATCGAGTTGTGTAATCATCAAGTAAGCCGAGAACATGCTGATGAGAAAGTTGAAGGCCTAGTTCTTCGTGTAGTTCACGCAACGCTGCATCAATGACGGTCTCACCCTGATCTAATTTGCCGCCAGGCAACGCCCATTGACCAGCGTGGCGATTCATTTTTGCGGCACGGCGACATAGCAAAAATGAGGCACCACCCGCGACTCCTCGCATGCGACCGTCTAAGCCGCTGACATCACCTGGGACGCCCCGCATCGGATTCTCGCTGGGTTCGTAAGGATCATCAATGTCGTCAGGCTCACTATCAATGATGACGATTGCGACTGCCGCATGTCGCAAACCTTCTAACGATTGAGTCGTACGTTCATGAACGGCCAAATTTGTTGCAATGCGTTCACGCAACTTGTCATCGTAAGGAATCATCAGTTTCAGCGATTAATGAGTTGGCTCAGACGTTCAACGCCGTCCCAAACATCGGTGAAACGCGTAGTAAGTGGACTCAGACCAAGTCGTACGATGTCAGGTGGGCGAACATCGGCAATCACTTTGAACTGCGATGCCAAATCAGCAACGAGTTGTGCGGCATTGGGGTGGTGTACCGCCAAGTGACAACCGCGCTTAGATGCTTCCCGAGGTGTTGATGTCGTCAGTCCAAAATGATCAATGACATCAAGTCCGAATTTTGTGAGGGCCTGCCCCTTCTTGGCGATCACTGGCATGCCTGCACGTCCGGACAATGCAATCCCTTCTTCGGCGGCGACCAAGCTCAACATGTTTGGCGTACCAAGCAAAACGCGCCGAATGTCGTCGTGAGGTGCGAATGGTTTTTCCATTGCGAACTGATCCTTTTGCGCGAACCATCCTTTGATGGGTTGTTCAATCTGCGTGTGCAAATGTTCGGCGACAAATGTCCAAGCTGGAGCACCAGGTCCGCCATTCAGAAATTTGTAACTGCAACCCACTGCAAGTTCAACGCCGAGTGCGTGAACATCAAATTCAATTGCTCCGGCCGTATGGGAGAGATCCCACAGAACGATTGCCCCCTGAGCACGCGCCTGAGCAGTAAAGCCAGCGACATCGCACAATTCGGCAGTGCGATAATCAAGGACACTGCGTACCACAACTGCGACATCTGAAAGATCAATGCCAGGTGTTAACGGGCGAACAGTCAATTCAAGGTCGTGGGCGATTCCTTCAACCACGAAGCGGTCAGTCGGAAATTCGTCGGCGGCAACGACAACAACTTTGCGATCGGGGCGCAAACTGAGTGCAATATGGACGCCCTGGAAAATATTGAGGGTGGTGTTGTCATGCAGTGCGACTTCGCCGGGCTTTGAACCGATGATCAGACCCATGCGATCGCCAACTTTGCGAGGCATATCAAGCCAGTGATCCCAACTGTTGATCAGATCGGCGGCCCACTCGGTTTCGACGACTTGCTTGAGGCGGGTGACAGTGGCACGCGGGGTGCGACCAAGTGAATTGCCATCAAGGTAGACAACCTTGTCGTCAGGAATGAGGAATTCGTTGCGAAAGGGCGCTAGCGGGTCTAGCTGGTCAAAAAGCTCGGCGTCGGCTCGTGAAGTCACCCTTTCATTCTGCCCGATAGGGCGTGACCCACTACGGTAGGAGACGTGATCTTGTCTGACCGTTCGCTCCGTGAGGCCTTGAATGCTGGCCGTATCATTATTGATCCGCTCGATGAGGCTCTGATTCAACCGTCCTCAATTGACGTTCGCCTCCATCATCTCTTTCGAGTCTTTCGCAATCACACCGCCGGAATCATTGATGTCAAAAAAGATATGACCTCGCTCACCGAACTGGTGGAGATTCCCGAAGATGGTGTGTTCATGTTGCACCCCGGAGAGTTTGTTTTGGGTTCGACCCTTGAGCGGATTGCTGTTCCGAACGATTTGGTGGCGCGCATTGAAGGGAAGAGTTCACTTGGTCGCCTAGGTTTACTGATTCACTCAACTGCCGGATTTATCGACGCCGGTTTTGATGGCCACGTCACGCTTGAACTCGCCAACGTCGCAAGTTTGCCCATCACGTTGTATCCAGGTATGAAGATCGGTCAAGTGAGTTTCATGCAAATGACAACTCCTGCTGACAATCCATATGGTTCGGGCGCACGTGGATCGAAGTATCACGGCCAGCGCGGTCCAACGCCGAGCCGTTACTTCGAAAACTTTCGCAACGACTGATTAGCAACAACACTAAGGAAAAACATGTCTCAGA
>CALPPJ020000151.1 GCA_943325425.2 Bifidobacterium breve
TCTGACAGATGAACCACGTTGTCGTCAACTTGCACCTGACCATGATCAGCGGTCACTGCCAATGTTGTGCCGCTAGGCAACGCGTTCAGCAACGCTCCGACTAACCAGTCGGTGGCTGCGATCTCGGCGTCGTAGTACGCCCCAAAGCCACGCTCGTGGGCGATTTTGTCAACCCCGTCGTAGTAGGCATAGACAAACTTTTCACCAGCCGCGATGAGTTGTGCACACTGCGCGACAATCGAACTTGCGGCTCGCCATCCGCTTGGACGACTCCCCCGTAAGTGAGCTTCGGTAAATGCTGACCCTTCAAGTTCGGTTCGACTGACAACCGGAATAGACATCCCGACAAACGGCGGAATGGGTTGCACCGTTGCGGGAGGATGAACCTTTCGCAGGTCTCGAGAGTCTGACCACCAGCGCAAAGAGTTCATGACTGAGTCACCCATGTCCATGCGGTAGCCAACGATGCCGTGCTCGGCGGGTGAGGCTCCCGTGACCAAACTGGTCAACGCACTCGCGGTCGTGCTGGGAGCGATCGTCGTTATTGAACGACCTTCGAGGGACATCAGGTGGGGTGCCAGATGGGCATGGCTTTGTAACTGTTCGTAGCCAAGACCATCGATGACCAATAAAACGATACGTTCGGCATCTTGAAGAGGTTGGGGAAACCATTGGGGGCGCTGAGAAGGCCTTCCCAACAGGCACCCCGGAATGATTCCGGTCAGATTGTCGGCTGCGTAGTTAGGAATCACTGGCGCAGGAGTCATATCCGAAACGATCACATCACTATCTTTCACCAAATCTGGTGAAAAGTCTCTACTCAAACTTGGTGAATTGAACCCGTGCGCTGAAGATTCGTATTATCGGGGCGTCAACCTCCTACGATGAGAGAGTGCGTGTTTCAACGAGAGGTGACTATGCCTGCCGGGCTTTACTGTCTCTCACCTTGCACGCTGGAGAACCAGGACCAACATCGGTTCGTGACATCGCAGATCGTACGGGTCTTCCCCAGCCGTATCTTGAGCAAATCCTTCTGGCTTTAAAGGGCGCGGGTTTAGTGAAGTCGAAGCGTGGAGTTGGCGGTGGGTACACCTTGGCTCGCACACCGGAAGAGATTCGACTCAACGACATTATTTCTGCAGTGGACGGTCCGATTACCTTGGGCGACTTTGGTGAACCCCATCAAGACGGTTCATGCGATCATGAAGGTCAATGCGTGTTGCTGGCCATTTGGAAGCAAACTGGCGACCATATGCGTGAACATCTCGCGGGTTTCACTTTGGCCAATGTGGCCGATGCGGCTAACGGCAAAAGCCCGTGGCCCGAAACTAATCACCACGCCTAGGTTTTCAGTGTCTCAGTTGGCGCGAACTTCTTTAGCTATCGCCGACAGTACGCCATTGACGTAGCGGCCAGAATCGTCAGTGCTAAAGGTCTTGGCAAGTTCGACCGCTTCGTCCATGATGACGGCTTTAGGAATGTCCGAACGTTTCAATAGCTCAAACGTCGCCATACGCAAAATGTTGCGGTCAAGACACGGCATGCGTTCAATTGTCCAACCATCGGCGTGCTTGATGATGAGTTGATCAATATCAACGGCCATGTCTGAAACACCGCGAACGATCAATGCTGTGACGTGATCAGGATCGTCAACCAACCCCGCGAGAACTGCATGACCGTCAAGGTTTTTGGTATCCGCTTCGTAGAGAAGAGTCAACGCACGCTCACGCGATTGCGAACGAGGATCAACATGCGATGAACGCGACCGGCGAGATGCCACAATCAGACTCGCGTCAAGTATTCGCCTGAACGAGTATCGACCTTAACTTTGTCGCCAATATTCACAAACAACGGAACCTGAATGGTCTTACCTGTCTGCAACTCGGCGGGCTTGCGGGCGCCGGAAACTCGGTCACCTTGAATGCCAGGTTCGGTATTTGCGATCAGCAATTCCACCGAAGCCGGAATTTCAACCGACACAATTTCGGCGTTATGGGTGGCAATAATTGCGATCATTGATTCGATGATGTAGTCAGCAGCATCTCCGAGTGCGACTGGCGCAACATTGATCTGGTCGTAGGACTCGGTGTCCATGAAGACATAGTCATCGCCATCGCGGTACAAGAACTGCATGTCTTTCTTTTCAAGCATGGCCTGCTCAACGCGGATACCTGCGTTGAAGGTCTTTTCCAAGACGTTGCCCGTCTTGAGGTTGCGCAACTTAGTGCGCACGAAAGCTCCACCTTTGCCGGGCTTAACGTGCTGGAATTCAATGACGGTAAATAGACCGTTCTCAAGTTGCAGCGTGATGCCGTTTTTTAGATCGTTCGTTGTGATGGCGGGCATGTTGTATCCTTGGGAGATGAGTTCAAAATTCGGCAACCGTGTTCGGTGATGACCACAAGGTCCTCAACACGGCAACCGCCGAACCCCCCACGATAGAGCCCAGGTTCGACAGTCACGACATCTCCAGGCTGAAGAATTGCCGTTGACGAGGAATTTATGAACGGTTCTTCATGGATAACGAGGCCGACTCCGTGACCGGTGCCATGAGTGAAGTACTGAGCGAGTCCCGCATCAGCGAGCACTTTCCGGCAAGCAGAGTCAATATCAGAAGCCAAAACTCCTGGTTGACACGCGGCGGTTCCGGCCTGCTGAGCCTCGTGAACAGCCTCGTAGTAACGAGATTGCTCATCGTTCATAGGGCCGACGACGAACGATCGCGTCATATCCGAGTGATATCCGGCCACGAGCGCACCGACATCAATGATGACCGTATGACCATTTTCAATTTTGGTCATGGTGGGGTGATGATGTGGTCGAGCAGCGTTTTTTGGTCCCGTAGCGACGATGGTGTCATATGACGGACCATCGGCTCCGAGTTTGCGCATTGTGTAATCAAGTTCATCTCGAACATCAGATTCGGTCAGGCCCTCGGATAGAAGTGGCCGACATTTTTCAAGTGCCTGATCAGCAATACGGCAAGCGGTCTCGATGAGTTCAATTTCATTTTCATCTTTGAACCGTCGAAGAAATTTGATTGAACCGTGCAGGGGAACCAATGTCGCTTTTATCTCGGTACTGAGTGACTGGAAGAGTTGGTACGAAACTTGAGCGTCCTGAAACTGAACGAACGATACACCTGACGTCAAGGATGAAACTGCGGTCGCCATGGCCGATTGCGTTCGACACTCAACGATCTCGACCTCGGCCTGATGTTGAATGACTTCAGCTTGCGCTTGATCGACATAGCGACCATCGGTCAACAGGTGCATCGTTTGATTATGGACAACGAGCCACGCATGTGATCCAGAAAATCCGGTCAGCCAACGAATGTCAGCGAGATCGGTCAATAAACATGATCCGGACGCACCTTGATCAAGCGTCTCAAACAATCTTTTGGCTCGCGTCAACGTACGTTGTTGTGGCATCTCGATTTCACTTCAATAAGCGAGCGATGGCCGATACGGCTAATTCATAACCGAGAATTCCGAGACCCGCAATCGTTCCATTGGCGACTGGAGCGATCACACTGGTGTGCCGCCACGGCTCTCTGGCGTTGGGGTTTGAGATGTGTACTTCAATCACCGGACCAGGGTAGGTGGCTAGAGCATCATGAATGCTCCATGCGTAATGGGTGAAAGCCCCAGCATTGATGATGATCGCATCTACCCTGCCACGAGCGGCATGTATTGCCTCAACTAATTGGCCTTCGTGATTGGTCTGGAAATCTTCAAGGGAGAATCCGGCATCACTCGCCCAACGAGTAGTGCTCGCAACATAATCAGCAAGAGTAGCGGTGCCGTAGATTTCGGGCTCACGCTGACCAAGAAGGTTGAGGTTTGGACCGTGAAGTAAAAGAATGATTCCCACAGCGTTGACGCTACTTGCTGTGACCAAGTGAGACGAGCAACTTTACGCTTGGCTGAATCGAACTAGTTCTGCTCGGACGATGTCTGCGGGCACATCAGCCACGATTTCAAGACCTTGTGATGAATCCAGAATAAAGGTCAATCCGTGTAGAGCCTTTTTGTCGCGCGCCATGGCTGACATGAGCTGATCGATGTCGATGCCCGCTGGCATGCGCGTCTGCAAAGAGTAAGTCTTGCCAACGACGAGTTCGTGGTAGTCCACTCGGTCTGGAGAAATTCGACCAAGGGCTTGAGCCAAACGGGCCGCGAATATCAGTCCAATTGCTACAGCTTCGCCATGGGCTAAATGATGATTGCCCACCGTTTCCAAAGCGTGAGCCAAAGTATGCCCGTAATTGAGGAAGGCTCGTTTTCCAGACTCACGTTCATCCTGCTCAACAAAAGCCGCTTTGATTCCGACGCAACGGGCGACCCGTTCATCTAAGTCAAGCGACAACAAATCGTCGCCAGTTAAGAAGTGATACTTAGCAACTTCGCCAAGACCGCACCGCAATTCACGGGCTGGCAAAGTGTCAAGCAAATCAATATCGCAGATGACCGCACTTGGTTGCCAAAAAGCACCAACGAGGTTCTTGCCTTGTGGAAGATTGACTCCGGTCTTTCCACCAATTGCTGCGTCCACCATCGCAAGAAGTGATGTTGCTACATGCACAACTGGTGTGCCACGATGCCATGTAGAGGCTGCGAAACCAGCGATGTCAGTGACCATTCCCCCACCGACACCAATGATTACATCATTGCGAGTGATGCCCATTTCGGCAAACTCTTGACACAGA
>CALPPJ020000152.1 GCA_943325425.2 Bifidobacterium breve
AGACGCCAAAACATTGATGGGTTGGCTGATCTTGGCTTTGGGCGGTGCACTGTTCGCCGGCAACATTTTGGCCATCGTCAAACCACCACCGGCCCCCAAAAACGGCGACCTTCCACGAGCGCCGCTGAGCCGCAGCATCTTCATGGGTGGACTTGGTCTCGTTGCCGCCATCTGGGCGCTCGCCACACTTCTGTCGTAAGGACCCATCATGAGCGACCAACGTCTGCAACAACAACTGAACTTCTTGATGGAGATCGATCAGCTCAAGCAAGTTGAAAGGCAAACAGCTATCACTGGCGGTTCACGACGTGAGAATACGGCTGAACATTCGTGGCATTTGGCGATGTATGCACTGGTATTACAAGAGTGGAGCAATGTTGATGTCAACATCGCACATGTGTTGGCGCTGTGCCTGGTGCATGACATTGTTGAAATAGATGCGGGCGATACTTTTGCGTACGACACCACTGGTTATGCCGATAAAGATGAGCGCGAACAAAAAGCAGCTAATCGACTTTTTGGTTTGTTGCCCGATGATCAGCGCGATCGACTTCGAGCATTGTGGAACGAATATGAAGCTCAAGAAACTCCCGAGAGTCAATTTGCGAATGCCGTAGATCGCATGCAGCCAGCGATGCTGAATCACCACGCCGGAGACGACTCGCCATGGAAGCGTCACGGAGTGAGTTATCCGCAGGCTGTTAAACGTTTGTCGCCCATTGGTGACGGATCATCGGCTTTGTGGAGTCATACAGAAATGTTGATTAAACAAGCGCGCGATCGTGGCCAACTGACCGAAGGTTAACTAGATAGCGTCAACACCTTCAATCGCAATGATTGCTCCACCAACAATGGTGAGCAACATTGGAGTTCCTTTGACAATTGCCAATAAGTCGGTATTTGGAATTTGCAAATCTGCCGTATCGCTTTTCGCTAATTCGAAATATTTCGAAACCGAAATCGCCGAATTCGCTTCGCCAGACGTTGAGAGAGAAACGAACAGAACCGAATCTAGATATGCGGGATATAGGCGCAAGCCTTCATTTTCTGGTTTGACGATTTCAAATGAATCATGAATGTCGAAAACGAAACCCTCTTCGTTCTCGTCGAGAGCACCCAACAAAAAGCCGATGTAAATACCATCGGTAAGATCGTCGGCAATGTAATCACCTTCAACAGCCGCTGATCCCACCTTGGCAATATCTGCAGGTATCTGTGGCGGCTCTACTCCTGTCCAGTCGTCAATCACTTGATCAACGTCAAGATCGCCAAGGGTGTCGCTATGAACAGTGACCGGATTGCCAAGATTGCTCGGATCACTAGCCGAGGGAACAGTGGCGATTGCATCAGTGTTGATGGGTGCTGTACTGAGGTCAAAGCCGGGAGCGATTGTGGTGTTGTCAAGAGCGATAGGCGTGGTGTTTGAACTGGGACCTTGATCAACTTGGGCGACCAGCAGAACACCAGTGACGACAAATGCCAAGATTAAGAAAATCGCCGGACCTCGTGCTCTGTTCTGCACTGATTTCTGCGCCTTCTTCTTACGGCGCTTCTTGGCCCTTGATCGTGAGTTTGCCACGGTTCAATTGTGACAGGTTTAGAGTTTGCGCAGGCGCACTTCAGAGACTCTGTGGTCTTCGCCCTTGCGCAGAATCAACGAGGCGCGATCACGGGTGGGCTCAATGTTTTCCTTGAGGTTGAGTCCGTTGATGCCCTTCCAAATGGTGCGGGCAGTGGCGATCGCGTCTTCACGAGATAATTGAGCGAAGTGCTGGAAGAAACTATTCGGATCTTGGAAGACCGAATCACACAGACTTAAGAAGCGATTGACATACCAGTTCTCGATATCGGCTTCGAGGGCATCAATGTAAATCGAGAAGTCGAAGTAGTCGCTCACGAATTCGGTCGCCTCGTTGCCAGGAGCACCAACTTGCAAAACGTTGAGGCCCTCAAGAATCAAGATGTCGGGCTGACAGACAGTAACGCTTTCACCTTCAACGATGTCGTAAACAACGTGGCTGTATACGGGGGCATCAAGAGTTGGTTGACCGCTCTTGAGATCGCGCAAGAATTTCAAAAGTGCGCGAGTGTCATAGCTCTCGGGGAAACCTTTGCGGTTCATGATGCCGCGTTCTTCAAGCACATGGTTCGGATGCAGAAAGCCGTCCGTTGTGATGAGGTCAACTTTGGGGTGATCTGGCCAACGGGCAAGAAGTGCTTGCAAGATACGTGCGAAGGTGCTCTTACCAACAGCCACCGAACCAGCAACACCAATGACATACGGAACCTTTGGTGAAAGAGTTCCTAAAAATGTTGCGCTCACCTTGTGCAGATTCTGAGTTGCCGAAACATAGAGGTTCAGTAATCGGGTGAGGGGTAAGTACACCGCGGCGACTTCATCAAGATCAATTCGTTCGTTGATTCCGCGCAGGTCTTCTAGGTCGGCCTCTCGAAGGGTCATCGGGGTCGCCGCACGAAGGTCGGCCCACTGCTGTCGATCAAAATTGACGTAGCGTTCGCCCACGGGTCAACACGCTACGGGCTTGATGAGGTATTTAACGACTTGGGCTAGAGGATGTCTAGGAAGGTTTGCGAGGCGAGACTGCTTTGTCGCCACCAGTGAGCACTTCGCAACCGGTCTCGGTGACCAAGATGGTGTGTTCGAACTGTGCGGTGCGTTTGCCGTCGGCGGTGACTGCGGTCCAATCATCGTCCCACATATGAAACTGATAAGTACCAAGAGTGATCATGGGCTCGATGGTGAAGACCATGCCGGGCTTCATGAGCATGTTGTTGCGCGAATCGAAGTAGTGCAGAACTTGAATGTCGGTGTGGAACTGTTCGCCAATTCCGTGTCCGATGAAAGCGCGCACAACGCCCATGCGATGAATCTTGGCGTGATCTTCAATTGCTTTGCCAATATCGCTGAGCGGGCGATCGGGCTTCACAGCTTCGATGCCGAGCCACAAACATTCTTCGGTGACTTTGACAAGTTTGCGATCAATCTCGCTGACGTTGCCGACAAGAAATGTTGCGTTGGTGTCGCCGTGCACTCCGTTGACATAACACGTCACATCAAGATTGATGATGTCGCCGTCTTCAATAACGGTGTCGTCGGGAATTCCGTGACAGATCACTTCGTTGAGTGATGTGCACACGCTCTTGGGATAGCGGTGATAGTTGAGTGGACTCGGATACGCGCCGCGTTCGACGGTGAGATCGTGCACGAAGATGTCAATGTCGTTCGTAGTCATGCCAGGCTGAACGTATTCGCCGGCAAGTCGCAAGATGTCGGTGGCCATATCGCAGGCGTAACGCATGCGTTCGATGATGTCGGGAGTCTTCACGCGCGGTTCGTTCCAACGCGGCACTTCACCGGTGTCGGCGTACGGAGGCTTGACGATGTTTGCGGGAACGGTGCGCATGGGGGCGATGATGCCTGGAGTGATGCGACCTTCGAGTCCTTTGTGGCAACGCTTGTACTTGCGGCCTGAACCACACCAGCAGTCGTCGTTGGATTGGGGGAGAACCGCCGGAGCCTTGGCCCGCGTCCGAGGGGTTGACTCTGAACCGTTCATCGCCGACCACTCTACCTACCCCCCATTTCCTCCCACTCTGTACAAATAGTTCCGCTCAGCGCGCAGATTTGTACAGAGTGGCGAAATTGTCCCACTTTGGAAGATGGCTACCGCCTAGCGGCAAGCAGGTTCCAAAGTGGCGAGTTATTGCCGCGGAGGGGGATGGGCCAAATGACCTATTCATCGTCAAGCCACCGTGGAGCAGATTTCTACGCACACATCAATGGTCAGTCGGTCCATCGAAATTGTGAAAGCGGAGGAAGCAGTGAGTCAAGGAGTCATCAGCCAACCAGGCAGCGCTTATCGGCAACGCCTTTCCGGAATGGGCACATCGCTCACGGCCGGTCTTCAACGTAAAGGGGTCCGCATTCCCGAATTCGCCATCGGACTCTTGATCGTATGCGTCTGCATCATCGGCGCTTTTATGTGGCAGAACTCGGGTACAGAGGGAACCCAGGTTTTGGTTACTTCACGAGCGCTCAAGCGAGGTCACGAAATTCAGGCCACCGACTTGAGCACCATCACACTCACCTCGAGTGACGACATCGCCCTTCTTTCAACCGGCGCAGCTTCCGACATCATCGGCATGCGCCTCACCACCGACATTGTTGCCGGTAGTCCCCTTACCCCTTCGCAACTCATCTCGGTTGAGCTGCTCACATCAACCGAAGGTCTCGCTGGCATTACCGTCACGAAATCTCAGGCTCCAGCCAACCTCGCAGCGGGCGACAACGTTCAAGTCATTGCCGTTGATTCGCAGTCGGACGGTTCAAACCTCACCACGCCAATTTCAACCAACGTTCAAGTCTGGGAGATCTCCGAACCCGATGAACTCAGTGGCGACCGCTCAGTCACTCTTCGCGTTGCGATCACATCGGCCAGCGAACTCATCGGACACGACGAAATTCATCTCGTGAAAGTCGTCAACTGACATGGGCATCATCGTCACCGGAACTACTGGCGGGCTCACCGATCTTGGAACTATCTCGCTACATCTCGCCACACTGTGGCCACGACCCGTCACCGTGATTGAAGCCGACCCCGATGGTGGTCGACTCGCTGCTCGCCACAACTGGGATCTCCGTCCAGGTCTTGCCGAACTCGCCGCTCACTTAC
>CALPPJ020000153.1 GCA_943325425.2 Bifidobacterium breve
CAACCGGTAGCGATGTGGCCGCCGACCCAAAGAGCATTCCTTCAGTTGAAGAATTGGTGACCCAGCTCGAAATGGGAATCGCTCCGGCGGCTCCGGTGAGCGACCATTCAGCCGAGATTGCCCGTAAGGCGCAAAAGCACAGCGATGCACCGATGTGCATGCAGTGTGGTGTGCAGATGAACCGTGCCGGTTCATGTCACGCCTGCCCGTCGTGCGGTAGCACTTCTGGCTGCAGCTGAATAACTCAATAACCGTTCACGATCTGGTCGGCTTTTGCTGAGGTTTTCTCCGCAAAACGCCGACCAGATCGTTTTGGTGCTTGATGTGTAGTTGATCTGGGCTGGTGAAAGCTGAGAAAACCTCAGTTATTTCCGACCAGATCGCCCCTAGCTTCTTGTCGGCCGCGGACGTAAGCGTCGATCGCGCGATCTTTGTCAAACAGATGATGTGGCAATGTTGCAATCTTGGCTGTTGATGCAGTTGGTGCAAAGAGACGTACGTTTCCGCTACACGATTTTCTCCAGGCAGCGATTTCTCGATCGGTATTGCGTTCAACCAAATTATTGAATGGTCCGAACATCGCGCCGGCAAGTGGCGCAATCACGATCAACAGATCTGCTGGAGCCGCCAAGTCAACGCTGACTCCCGAACGCACACCCCCGTCAATATACCAACGGCCCTCAATGCGCTGTGGTGACAATAAGCCAGGCACTGCCGATGAAGCGGCGACGATTGTTGACAACGGAAACTTTGCTCCATCAAGTTCGGTGCGACGTAAACGGGGGAGCGCACACGCGATTGCATGCACATTGCCGCGCATGGCATTTCCGAAAACGCGTCGGGCCGAATTGGCCAAGACACCTGAACGCGGATCAGGAAAGCGCGGCACATCAAGCGCAGCCAGTTGATCAAACCCAACACCAAGAGCGGTCGCCGCTGCAGCCCAAGAGCCTGCTGAAGTGCCGATCATTGGCGCTTTGGTGAGATCAATGCCTTGCTCACGCAATCCATCAAGAACTCCCATCGCGTACCCAATTCCAAATAAGCCTCCGCCACCAAAGGCGCCAGCGAGCGGAACATGCGTGACGTGATGCATCAGGGTTCACCAATCAGTTGGTGAGTAGTCCTTCAAGAATTGACCCCACACATGCTTTCCAGTGTTGGCGCCATCAATGATCGGGTCAACAATGCGGGCTGCACCATCAACAATGTCAAGCGGTGGATGGAAGTGATGCTCTGAACGTTTGCGGTCAGCCAAGTGCGCGGGGTCTTCGTCGTTAATCCAACCGGTGTCGACACTGTTCATGTGAATACCATCGGCGTGATAATCGGCGGCCGATGTACGCGTCATCATGTTGAGTGCCGCCTTGGCCATATTGGTATGCGGATGGCGAGTGGTTTTTAACTTGCGGTAGAACTGCCCCTCAACTGCCGACACATTCACGATGTGCTTATCTCGGTTGTCGGTGCGCAACATCAAGGGCTTCAAACGCGCATTCAACACAAAAGGCGCAACTGCATTCACCAACTGAGTTTCCAGTAATTCAACTGACGAGACTTCGGCCAATGTGAGTCGCCACGAATTGCGATCACGCAAGTCAATCTGTTGCAAGTCTTGGTCAAGTTGGCCCTCGGGGAATAGGTGTGACGGCAGGTCGCGATCTTCGGCAATGAGCTCAGCCTGCGACAGCTCGGCTGAGCGTGTAATGCCTGGTGCTGTTGTGGAGCCAAGTCGAGCAAGTTCTAAGGCTTCGTCTTCGCCCGCGGGCAACATGTTGTATCCACGCAAACCTTCGTATGCACCTACGAGTTCACGAACATGTTCGGGCATATCGGTAATGGACGCGCTTTCAAGTTCCATCATGTGGCGATAAAACTCGGGTGGTCGACGCACCGTTTGACAGGCGTTATTCACGATGTAGTCAAGTCGGTCGTACTTGGTCGTTACATGATGGCAAAAGGCTTCAACGCTCGGTGTGTGGCGAAGATCGAGACCGTAGATCTCGAGGCGATGACCCCAATCAGCAAAGTCGGCTTCGGCTGCATAACGCATCGCTGAATCACGCGGGAAACGCGTTGTCACAATGAGGTGAGCGCCGGCACGCAACAATTTGATTCCAGCTTGGTAACCAATCTTCACTCGGCCACCAGTGAGTAACGCAACACGTCCTGATAGATCGGCAGTCTCGCCACGTTTGTTGTAATTGAATTCGGCGCAAGCTGGGCACAGTTGATCGTAAAAGAAATGAATCAGCGCGTACTTGACCTTGCACACATAGCAATGCTGTTCTTTGTTGGTCTCGATAAAGGCAGCGCTCGTTAGATCGTCGTCGTTGATCTCGTCGCCTTCGACAAGCTCGGGTGGAAAAACGTTGGGCGTGACAAAGACTGGTTTGGCCCGAAGCGCGCGAATCGCTGCTTGCGCCAAATTTTCTTGGTGACGCGCCGTCTTTTCGTTCTTGTCGCTGCGCCGTTGATCCTTGATGAGTTTGCGACGTAAAGCTAAATCGGGTTCGTATAAATCGCCAGCCAAGCTCAACAACTTCACACGAACTTCTTTTGGAATAGCCGCGAGCAACGTGCGATCGCCAACAAGCGATTCGAGTAGCTCAATTGTTGCTAAGACTTGTGGGTCGAGAGCATCAATGTCGGGGTCGTGATTGGGCATTGATGAATGTCACGAATTCAACTCAAGAAAAACCAAGGGAATTTCGCGGTCGGTCTTGTTTTGGTAACCGCCGTAGTTGGAGTACTTTGCGGTGATCTCGGGCCACAATGTGGTGCGCTCTTCTGACGTGGCAATGCGGGCGGTGCGAGTCGTCTTCTTGCCGCGAATATCAACTTCAACGGTGGGGTTGGCTTGCAAATTCAAGAACCAAGCCGGGTGATCGTCGTCGCCACCTTTGCTGGCCACAATGACCCACGTTTCGCCGATCTGAATGGGCGAGGTGAGCATGACGAGACGCTTTTGTCCGCTCTTGCGACCCGTCGTGGTGAGCTTGAGAACGGGCATCTTGCCAGCATCCCAGCCAACCTTGCCAAACGACACGGTGAGCAAGGTCTTGTGGATGGCATTCATGGACTTCAGGACAAAGCGACTAGGCATGGCGTTTACGGTATCGGGGTCACCAGTCGCCCCGTCGGCCCGCTTTCTTGTCGCTGTCTTTTTTCTTGCTTGAGAGACGTCGCTCAATGGCCCCACGGCTGGGTTTGGTTTTGCGCCGTGGTGGAGCCGGGGGAGCGGCGGCAACATCGATCATCTCGACGAGCTTGGCCAGGCATAACTCGCGGTTGCGCCACTGGCTACGAGTCTCTTGGCAGGTCACGGTGATCTGTTCACCAAAGGCTGCAACGATGCGCTCGCACTTGACGATTGATCCACTCAGAGAGGCCGTTAAAACGGTCAGAGTGGCCTTTGATGAGACCTTATTGACATGTTGACCGCCAGCGCCTGTGGAGCGAGCAAATGACCACTCAATCGCATCATCAGGAATCTCGATTCCGCGCGTGGTTTTCACCTCGCCATTATGACGCAAGAAAATGGTGCAAGAAACTGGCGCAAGAAACTGACTGGTTTAGTTGCGTGGAACTTTGATCCACGGCTGATCTTTGTCAACACGGGGTTCGCCGGGAAGACCAAGGACTTGCTCGCCCAAAATGTTGCGCATGATCTCGCTCGTGCCACCCTCAATGGAGTTGGCTCGTGAACGCAAGAACGAGTGGCGTACTCCGCCTTCTGAACCATCAACCGACAAACCATCGGGACGACGGAAGGTGAAGTCGTAATCGACCATGCCATTTGCTCCAAGTAACTCAACACTGAACTCGGTGACCTTCTTGTTGAATTCGGCCAACATCAACTTCGCGATTGAACCTTCGGGGCCGGGGTTGCCGGCTTTGGCGGCGGCTGCACCACGAGCATTCGTCAAGCGGAGTGCTTCGCTCTTGCAGTAGAGCTGCATCATTTGATCTTTATGAGCACCAGTTTGTAGTTCAGGTGCTAGTTCTTTCCAAATGCGAATAGTTTCGTCAATGGGTCCGCGGCGCTTGGCATTACCGCCACCTCCGCCACCGATTGCAGTGCGCTCGTTCATCAGAGTCGTGAGCGCAACACGCCAACCTTCGCCGACTTCGCCAACGCGCTGCGAATCAGGAACTCGAGCATCGGTCATGTAGACCTCGTTGAATTCTGCTTCACCTGTGATCTGACGAAGAGGACGTACTTCAACGCCTGGTGAGTGCATGTCAATCGCGAAGTAGGTCATGCCCTTGTGCTTGGGCTGATCGGGATCGGTGCGCGTGACGAGCATGCCCCAATCGGCGAGGTGAGCCAAGGTGTTCCAAACCTTTTGTCCATTGATGACCCATTCGTCACCGTCGCGAACTGCGCGCGTTCCGAGACCAGCAAAGTCTGAACCCGCACCGGGCTCACTGAACAACTGACACCACTTCTCTTCGCCGGTGAACATCGGTCGCAAGAAGCGCTTCTTCACTTCATCAGAACCATGTGTTGCGATGGTTGGCCCGGCAAGAGCGATAAAGAATGTGGCAGGGTCTTGTGGTGCCGCGCCAGCTTTGCGAAGTCGTTCTTCGACGAGACGATTGAGGTCGGGCCGAACGCCAAGGCCGCCGCAATCGATGGGGAAGTGAACCCATGCCAAACCATGGTCGTAACGCGCGCCG
>CALPPJ020000154.1 GCA_943325425.2 Bifidobacterium breve
GCAGTAAGTTCGCGCGCCAAATGTTCAGCCACGCGTCACATTTGGGCGTTCTATGGCCATTCTGAGGTCGTGTAACCTTTGCCTACCGTTCGTTTGGCATTCCCGCCAAACGATTTAGGGGAGGAAAAAATATGCGTAAGAATGCACGATTGCTGGCAGCATCAATTGCCGCACTCAGCCTCTTCGCTGCCGCTTGTGGCGGCGACGACAGTGGCACAACCACCGAAGCACCTGCGGGCAGCGATGCACCAGCTGGCAGCGATGCGCCTGCAACTGGCATCATCGCTGGCGTCGCGTTCGACACCGGCGGCCGTGGCGACGGAACCTTCAATGACTCAGCAGCAACTGGTGGCGAGCGGGCCGCTAGTGAACTCGGTGTTGAGATCAAAGAACTTGAAGCAACAGTTGACGAAGACCGTAAGGCCAACCTCGAATTGCTCGCAGGTGACGGCGCACAGGTCATCGTTGGTGTTGGTTTCATGTTCACCGACCCCATGACTGAAGTTGCTGCGGCTAACCCCGACGTTCACTTCGGCATTGTCGACTCAGTAGTAGACGCTCCGAACGTGAGCAGCTTGTTGTTCGCAGCTAACCAGGGTTCATTCCTCGTTGGTGCAGCAGCCGCTCTTAAGAGCACCACTGGTCAGATCGGATTCATCGGCGGTCAGGAAATTGACCTCATCAAAGAATTCGAAGCTGGTTACACCGCTGGAGCCAAGTACGTCAATCCAGAGATCGTGGTCAACGTGAAGTACCTCGGACCGGCCGGCGACAACTCCGCATGGGGCAACGTTGCTGGTGCTAAGGAAATCGCTGCTGGCTGGTACGCCGCTGGCGCCGACATCATCTACACCGCTGCTGGCGGTTCAGGTGCAGGCACCATTGAAGCTGCTATCGAAGCAGGCAAGTGGGCCATCGGTGTTGACAGCGATCAGTACCTCACCTCCGGTGATGAAGCAGCACAAGCAGTCATTTTGACCTCAATGATCAAGCGCGTTGACGTTGCTGTGTTTGAGACCATCAAGGCTTCGGTCGAAGGTGACACCTCTGGTGGCATCAAGATGTTCGACCTCAGCAATGACGGCGTTGGCTATTCAACCTCAGGTGGATACCTCGATGATGTGGTGAGCCAGCTCGACGAAATCAAGGCCAAGATTGTGGCCGGCGAAATCGAAGTGCCGACGAAGCCCTGATTCAGTATCTGAATCAATGAAGAGTAAATAGTTGGTCGAGAGCCCGGGTCCATGACCCGGGCTCTCTGCTATAACGGAATAAGCATTTCAAGGGGCGACATGACTGGGCAATCTCAATTAGGGCAATCTCAAATTGGTAATCAATTAGCCGTTGAACTTCACGGCATCACCAAGCGATTTCCTGGCGTTATCGCCAACCACGATGTTGAACTCATTGTTAGACCTGGAACGATTCATGCAATCGTTGGTGAAAATGGTGCAGGCAAATCAACGTTGATGAAAACGTTGTACGGCATGCATCAACCCGACGAAGGCACGATTACAGTCAACGGAAGCCTCGTGCAGTTCAAGACCCCGACCGATGCCATCGCGGCTGGAATCGGAATGGTGCACCAACACTTCATGTTGGCTGACAATCTCACGATTACCGAGAACATCATCTTGGGTGCTGAACCAGTTGACAATCGCGGGCGGATCAATTTCAAGGAAGCGCGAGATCGCATTGAAGCACTCATGACATCGCTTGGGGCGACATTTAATCCAGATACAAATGTTTCCGAGCTCGGCGTTGGCCAACGGCAACGAGTTGAGATTTTGAAAGTTTTATATCGTGGCGCGAAAATACTGATCCTTGATGAACCCACTGCCGTACTCGTACCGCAAGAAGTCGAAGAGTTATTCACGACTCTCAAGCGTCTCGTCGCCGATGGTGCGACTGTCATTTTCATTTCGCACAAACTTGATGAAGTGCTCGCCTATTGCGACGAGATCACCGTCATTCGACAAGGTACGACGGTTGCCCACACCACACCATCGCAAGTGACACGTCGTTCACTTGCTGAACTCATGGTTGGCAGCGACCTACCCGACCCATCTGGTCGCGAAACAAAAGTTGGCGATGATATTCGTTTACAAGTAACTGGCCTCAATCTGGCTGGCGATATTGCTGGTGCAAAACTCGCACTGGAAGACATCGATGTCGCAGTGCATGCCGGCGAAATTGTGGGAATCGCTGGCGTTGAAGGAAATGGCCAATTTGAATTGTGCGAATCCATCTTGGGACTGCGCACCATTTTGAGCGGTTCAATCTCGGTATGTGGCCAAGAACTTTCGCATACCGAAACGCGTGAACGTATCAACATGGGATTGTCATATATTCCATTTGACCGCCATCGTGAGGGACTGCTGCTTGATGCTCCGCTCTGGGAAAATACTTTCTTGGGTCGCGAAGAGAATTCATCGCTCACGAATGGTCCGTTTATTTCACGAAGCAAGATCGAAGCCGATTGCCGAGCAATTATTGATCGTTTCGGCGTCCTAACGCCAAGCGAACAAGTTCCTGCGTTTGCCCTCTCGGGTGGCAACCAGCAAAAACTTGTCGTTGGTCGCGAAATGGCTAGTAACCCAAAAATTCTTTTGGCCGCACACCCCACCCGTGGAGTTGATGTTGGAGCACAAGCTGCAATTTGGGATGAATTGCGCAATGCCCGCGACAACGGTCTTGGTGTGCTTCTTATTTCAGCCGACCTTGAAGAACTCATCGGTTTATCCGACCGAATCTTGGTGATGTTTGATGGTCGCATTACCGCCCATCTTGATCCAGCTACTGCCACTCCTGAAATGCTCGGAACATATATGACTGGCGAAGAGCAAGGAGCCACTCAATGAAAAGCCACCGACTTCAACGCATGCTTGTCACATCGGCCAGTTCACTGCTAGCAGTATTTGTTGCGCTCTGTATTTGTGCAGTGATTTTGTTGATCACCGGCAAAGATCCCATTGAGGCATACCGCACCCTGTTCGGCGCAGCGGGCGAAACAAAAGTTTTGCAAGGTGCGCTCAACCGAGCCACACCACTCATGATTTCAGCTGCCGCAGTGGCCATCGGATTCAAAATGAATCTCTTTAACATCGGCGTTGAGGGTCAAATGCGGGTGGCACTTTTGGCAACTGCAGTTGCCGGCGCTGCCGTTGACCTTCCTGCACCGCTGCACATTCTTTTTTGCCTTGTTGTCGCAATGGCTACTGGCGCGATTTGGGCTGCCATTGCGGGCTGGCTAAAAGTCAAGCGCGGTGTCAATGAAGTGATTTCAACCATCATGTTGAACTTCGTGGCTCTGAGTTTGGTTGCCTGGGCATTTGATTCGTTCTTCCGCGTTGAGAGCACTACTGGAAGTTTGCTTGTGAAGACCAAGGAACTCCCAACCTCGGCATGGTTTCCCGACATTGTTGATCGTCGTCTGAACGGAATGTTCTTTGTCGCCATTTTAGTTCTGGTTCTCTTCTATGTATTGGTCTGGAAAACGAAGTTCGGCTTCCAACTTCGTGCTTCCGGAGCCAACCCTGGTGCCTCTCGTGTCACAGGTGTCAACCCCAAGCGCATGGTGATGATCTCAATGCTGCTGTCAGGAGCGCTTGCTGGCCTGGTAGGAATGCGGGCACTTCTCGGTGATGTGCATGCATACCAAAACAACCTTGCCGAACAACAAGGTTTCAATGGCATTGCCGTTGCACTTCTTGGCCGCAACCATCCACTTGGAATCTTTATATCCGCATTGCTCTTCGGCTACCTCGGCGAGGCATCAGGTCGCTTGCAACTGATTGACATTCCCAAAGAAATCACCACGATCATGACTGGCATCATTGTTCTTGCGGTTGTGATTATCAATGAGGCGGTCAAACGTTGGGATGATCGGCGCATCCAACACAAGGCTGCGCTAGCCCTTGAGTCTGCGGCGGTGCCGGCATGAAATTCTTTAAGTCATTAACAACCGGACAACGCACCATTGCCTTGTCACTCGGTTTCATGCTGGTCTTGTCAATTGTTCGTCTCTTCACCAATGCCGATGACATCACTAGTTCAGGAACAATCTCATCAACGCTGCGTGTTGCGACACCTATTTTGCTTGCCGGTCTTGCTGGCGTGTGGGCCGAACGAGTTGGCATCGTCAACATCGGAATCGAAGGAATGATGATCATCGGCACCTGGTTCGGTGCCTATGGTGCCTGGAAATGGGGTTCGTGGGCAGGTATCGCCTTAGCAATTTTTGCTGGTTCTCTCGTCGGCTTACTTCACGCGTTGGCAACTGTTCGATTTAACGTGAACCATGTTGTCTCGGGAATCGCGATCAATATCTTGGCGGCTGGTGCAACCGAGTATCTCTCCATCATCTTCTTCAAGGGTCAAAAGGGTGGCGGAGAAAGTCAATCGCCCGCTGGCAAAGGTGGTTACGGCGAATTCGATATGCCGTTCTTATCGGGAGGGCGTATTGGTTCTTGGCGTAGCCCCGATGTTTTGGGTTGGCTTGAGAAGAAACATGATCTTCCACTTCTCCCTGACCTCGCAGGCTTACTGCGCGGTCTCGTGAGCGACATTTACGTCCCGACCATTGTTGCAATCGCTCTTGTTCCAATCACTGCATATGTTTTATGGCGCACCCGCTTTGGACTTCGCGTTCGTTCAAGTGGTGAATCACCACAAGCGGGC
>CALPPJ020000155.1 GCA_943325425.2 Bifidobacterium breve
ATAATCGCCGACACTGTTGAATCAATTGGTGAGGGTCGACGGGTTTCTTCAGATAAACGCATTCGATCAAGTTTGATGGTCACTCGCTCGACAAAGTCTTTGCGTTCTTTATCCCACAAAGTGAAGCGCTCTTCAATGACGTCATTTGTGAGAACTTCGTTAATCGTTGCTTCATCAACAACTGCACACAAACGAACACGCGCATTCTTGCGATCGCCATCTAAGTCGGCAGCGACAACAAACATTTCGTGTGCGAGTTGATCATTGGGTCGAAACCAAGCGGCTGAACCATTGCGCATTTGATATTGGCCAGGTTGCCGACGCATCGCGAGACGATCGGGATAGGCGAGAAGTAATACGGCGCCAGCATGATCAGAGTTCACGCTGTCCCAATCAAGGCGACTGCCCGTACGACGCGCCATATCTTCGGCGCGTTCACGTACTCGCTCGGCGCCACGTCGATCGGCGCGATCGTCATACATCTCTCGCGTGATGAACTGCACACGCAACGAAATATCAACAGGCAACTCATCAGGGCGACCGCGCATTACGTCTCGGTCATCAAGTAATGCCGCAATAACACAAGCCAATCCGTGGTCTCTTGGGTGTGCTGATGTCACCATGTGTGCAAGACGTGGATGTACTGGCGCAGTCAACATTCGTCGGCCAGTGTCAGTCAATTTCTCTTCATGATTGAGGCCACCAAGCATCTGCAAAAGTTCAATGCCTTGTCTGTACGCGGCTTCTGGCGGACGGTCGGCAAAAGACAGCTCGGCTAGTGGTGTTCCCCAAGATGCAAGTTCAAGTGCGAGTCCTGATAGATCAACTTGAGTGATTTCAGGATCAAGATGTGATCGTCGTGTGGTGTGTTCGAGTTTGCTCCACAATCGATACGCCACACCAGGTCCAAGTCGACCAGCACGACCCGCACGTTGTTCGGCTGATGCTCGTGAGGTTGGAATAGTAGTGAGTCGGGTCATGCCTGTACGCGGGTCATAACGCGGAACGCGCGCTTGGCCTGCATCGACAACAACGCTCACCCCGTTGACTGTCAAACTTGTTTCGGCGATGTCGGTGCTGAGTACTATGCGACGACGTCCAGCGGGCGATGGTGCAAGTGCGCGATCTTGATCGGCTAATGAAAGTGCGCCGGCAAGTGGATACACATCGGTGTCGGGCATGACTGATCGTTCAAGTGCTTGTTGTACGCGATTGATTTCACCGATGCCCGGTAGAAAAACAAGAATGTCGCCAATGTTTTCACGCAACGCGCGCAGGGTGACATCTACGACTGCATCGTCAAGTCGTTGTTGTTTACCAGCCGGCGCCCAAGTGATATCAACAGGATGTTGTCGGCCGGCGCTAGAGATAATTGGTGCGGGTTCAGTGTCGCCAAGCAGTTTTGCAAAGCGATCGGTGTCGGCGGTCGCCGACATAGCGAGAACTCGTAAATCGGGTCGTAGATTTTTGCGAGCATCAAGACAAAGCGCAAGACCAACATCGGTCGGCAAGTTGCGTTCGTGAACTTCATCGAAGATTACGAGACCAATGCCCGGCAATTCAGGATCATTTTGTAATCGACGCGTCAGAATTCCTTCGGTGACAACTTCAATGCGAGTGTTCGGACCAATTCGTCGTTCATCGCGAGTTTGATAACCGACAAGTTCGCCCGGTTCTTGACCAATCAATGAAGCGAGTCGTCGTGCTGCAGCACGAGCGGCAAGTCGTCGAGGCTCAAGCATGACAATGCGTTGACCGTTGATCCACTCTTCATTGATGAGCCGCAAAGGAATGAGTGTGGTTTTCCCCGCGCCAGGTGGTGCTACTAGAACTGCGGTCAGACGTTGAGCTAATGCCAATCGAAGTTCGTCAATGACGTCTTCAACAGGGAGGTCGGTGACAGGTAACAGAATCAGCCAAGTGCGGGAGTGCCGCTAAAAGAAACGGGATCTCCGGCAGCCGGAATTGAAGGAGCAGTCCATGCAGTTGTGTCAGCGATTGCTTTGGCAACTTTGCGCCATTCGGCAGCATCCCAACCTTCGGCGACTGCGTTGATGGATCCGTCCGAGCGTACGAATACAAATGCGGGCAAGGTGGTGAGTCCAAATGACTTCACGGCAGTGCGATCGGGGTCGGTGAACACCAAGAACTCCTTGGCCAAAGGTCCGAGGAATGAGCGGGTTTCGTCGGCGGATGCGGTGACAATCAGATTCGTGCGAGCGGCCGAACCGCCAAAGCCTCGCAAGATGCGGGCCGCGGTAGCGAGAATCCACGAACTTTCGTTGGTGTAGGGATCAAGGACGACGGAGGCGAGATGGAAGGTAGTCAGCCATTCGCTGAGCGTGCGGGCCGGAAAGGCGTCGGCTTCAAGCGAAAGGGGCTCAAGGAGAAGATCGGGGGAAGGTGTTGCAGCCACGGTGTTAACGGTAGCGCAGACTCACCGTCGAACCCTCACCACTCCCAACCCCACCTATTGGGCGCTCTATTGGGCGCGAAAACATGTCAAATTTGGCACGACTGACGCCCATGCGGTCAGGGGATTGGGATGGACATCTTGATTGGGCGATAGAGGTGCCGTTTCTGACATGTTCTCGCGCCCAAGGGGATTGGGGAGGGGATGGCGAACTAGGGTCTCATCCCATATGGCAAATAAGCGCTCTTCCATCACGATGACCGAGGCCGAAATCGCGGCCTATCTCGAAACTCAGACCATTCTCAATATCGCCTCGATCGGGCCGACTGGCCACCCGCATCTCGTCGCCATGTGGTACGAGGTCATGGACGGAAAAGTCACATTTTGGACGTTCGGAAAGAGCCAAAAGATCGTCAATTTGCGTCGCAACAACAAGATCACTGGCTTGATAGAAAGCGGCGATGCGTACGAAGAACTCAAGGGACTTGAGATCGTCGGCACTGCCACCATCATTGAGGACTACGACAAGATCTTGGCCATTGGCAAAGCAGTCGGACTCAAGTACAACGGCGAAGGTGCAATCAGTGATGCGGCACTTCCTTTCTTGGAAGCGCAAGCAAAGAAGCGTCTCGGAATTCAGATCGAAGTAGAGAACATCGTGTCGTGGGACCACAGCAAGATCGGTGGCGGTTACTAAACCGCATCGTTCAACCGGGTCGTTCCATCACTCGTTCAGCGCTGACCGCGTCGACCACTTCCTGAAGTAGTTGCTGCCGAAGCAATTGCCTGAGCGGTTGCTTCAAGATCATTAGTTGGTCCCAGTAAGCCAACGGTTAGTCGCAAAGAATCTGGATGTGCGTTAACCAAGAATGGTGTTCCTGGGGCTGCGCCTATTCCTTGTGCGGCCAATGTCATCAACGCACTTCGTTCATCACTCACTCGAACCCACAGATTTATACCGTCGGTGCCAGTAGTGGAAACGTTGCGTTCATTGAGGATTTGCACAACATCTTGGCGGCGTCGCGAGTATTCAGAGCGAGCAAAAGCGAGTGCTTCAAGCGTCGTTTGATCATCAAGTAATTCAAGGAGAACAGCTTGCAAGATACGACTGCTCCAGCCGGGTCCGAGCAGTCGACGATTTGCGGCAGCAGAAATAACATCACCTGCGCCACCAACTGCTGCAAGTCGTAAGTCGGGCCCATGACTTTTTGAATAGCTGCGAATATGAACCGTGCGCGTCGGCAGGTAGTGCCCAATGCTGTTCAGTTCACCCACTGCGATATCGCCTGCGTGGTCATCTTCAATAATCGTGATCGAGTCTGAATGACCAGACGCAATGATTGCATCGGCAATTTCTTGAGCGCGTTGCGCAGTCATTGTGACACCTGTCGGGTTTTGTGCTCGAGGTTGCAAAAACAATGCAGTCGGTTTTTGCTCGAGCGCAATCGCCAGCGCCTCGACGTTGATGCCGTGAGCATCAACTTCAACACCGATTACATCTGCTCCTATTTTTTCAAGGAGGTCAAGCAACGGAGGGAAGGTGGGGTGTTCAACAATCACTCGATCGCCGAGTCGAACCACCACTTGGGCAATGCGATCAAGGGCATCCATGGCCCCGTCGACGACGGTGAGTTCTTCGGGCACAAAGGGCCAACGATGACGCAAGGCCTCTTCGAGTTGGGGCAACACGGGGTGATCGAGGTAACTACTGGTGAGGGTTTGGCTGCTCACCCGCGCTAGGGCGGTTCGTAGGTCGGGGAGAAGTGTTGAATCCGGTGTTCCGGTCGACAAATCAAGGGCGAAATGACCCCGATGGTCGCTGTCGGCGGCCACTTGGCGATAGCGGCGTGGACCGCCAGGGCCTGTGGGTTGGCGAACGAAAGAACCGTTTCGGCCCAAAGTCTCAATTGCCCCGACTTCGGCGAGAGATCGCCAGGCCTCTCCAACCGTGGTCGGCGAGACGCCCAGTTTGCGTGATAGTTGACGTACGGTCGGTAACTGCGCTCCGATCACTAAATCGCCGGACGAGATCAATCGACCGATTGCTGTGGCGATGCCTCGTGCGCTGCGATCATTGATTGAGTTCGCGATCTCAAGAGTCAAAGTGTCATTGATCATCAGAATGCAGTCAATCGTGTTTCGTCAGCGTAAAAGCATTGTCCTGTCACAATAATGGCATTGTTCACATGGCTGTGTGTCAATTACCCTGAAGACAGAGAGCTTCACTGAGCTGTGTCAATCAGTCTGAATTATCAG
>CALPPJ020000156.1 GCA_943325425.2 Bifidobacterium breve
ATTCCATCTGTTCGCAAAACTGCCTCGTCACCCATGGCTTCATTGTGATCTCCCGATCCCCGACATCAGCGATCGACCTGAAATAAATCCGAAAAGATAATTAGTACAAGTAGCCAAAGTGCGTTACTATCGTCACATCAGTGTCGGAGACCTCGGACGGACAATGTTGTCTGACCACGGCTTTTGAACCTGAGCGATAACGGCGGTTCACACTGCCGATTTGCCACAAGGCACCATAACAAGGGGGAAACTTGAAGATATATGGTCAGTCCAGTCGGCGCACTCGCCGAATTCTTGGGGTCACATTGGTCAGCTTGCTGTCCTTCGCTGCAGCTTGCGGCGGCGGAAGTTCAAGCGATGAAACCAGTGCCCCATCCGAAACCGAAGCACCAGGCTCTGATTCTTCAGCGCCATCATCTGAAGCACCGACCGATGAAACACCGGTAGCCGGCGGAACCTTACGCGTTGGCCTTGAAGCCGACGTTGATGGTCTTGACCCGACTGCCTCAGCCCTGGCTGTCGCAGGTCTCACAATGGCCTCCGCTGTTTTCGATCCTTTGTTCACCTTCAACCAGGCTGGCGACGCCGTGGCGTACTTGGCCGAGTCAATTGAACCTTCGGCCGACTTCATGGTGTGGACAATGACATTGCGCTCTGGCGTGCTCTTCCACGATGGAACACCACTTACCACTGACGCGGTCATCAAGCAGTTCGAAATCACTCGTAACGACCCACTCGTCGGATTGGCAGTACGCCCGTACTACCCCGAGACCGGCGCCGTTGTGAAGATTGATGATTTAACAATGGAGTTCCACCCACTTGAAGCGAGCCAATTCTTCCCAACAGCATTGACCGCTCAATTGGGATACATCGCTTCACCCACTTGGCTTGACGCAGTTGCCGCTGACGCGACTCTGGCGCAAGCGCCCGTTGGTACTGGACCTTTCAAGTTTGACAGTCGTACCGAAGACTCAGTAACCAAGTTCGTTCGCAACGACGCTTGGTGGGGTACCGACATCATCGGACCGGTCTACCTTGACGCTGTTGAGTTCTACCCAGTTCCCGATCCGAGCACTCGTACCGAACTGTTGCAGAACGGCGACTTGGATATCATCCACACCACTGACACCGATCAGTTCCCGACGTACCGCGACGACCCGACTCTCACACTCGACATTGACGAAGACGGCGAAGAGTACTTCTTGATGATCAACACCGCCAAGGCACCGTTTGATGACATTCGTGTTCGTCAGGCTCTTGCATTGGCAACCGATCGTCAGGGCTACTACGACTTGTTCAATGCTGGTGAAGGCAGCATGGCTGACCAGATGTTTACGCCAGACAGCCCGAACTACAACCCCGACGTCAAGCAAGACGGCAATGACCCGGCGGCTGCCGCAGTTCTCGTTGCTGAATACTGTGGCGAAAGCCCAGTCGATGCCGACGGCAAAGAATTGTGCACCGACGGAAAAGTCAACATGGAATACCAGTGGTCTGGCCCATCAGTGTTGGCGACTCGAATTGCTGACTTCTACAACGAAGGTTGGAGCGAATCGTTCAACGTCACCTTTGATGAGCTGTCACAGGCTGACCACATTCAAGAAGCAGCACTTGGTATCTACAACGTGGTGGGCTGGCGTCAATTCGGTGCCGAAAACCCCGGCGATGACCGTGTCTGGCTCGAATGCCGCAATATCGGTGGTATTTCTCTCAACTGGCCGCGCTATTGCAACGAAGACCGCGACGCACTGATCAAAGAGATCGCTAATCCAGCGACACCTGAAGCGCGTACTGCATCCTTGCAGCAGTTAGTCCAGAACATGCATGATGCCTACTCCTACATTTTCATGACCCATTCATCTTGGGCCATCATTCAGTCGGACAAAGTTCATGGAAGTTGCGATCGTGTTGGACCCGATGGAGATCCATTGGTGTGCTCGACTAACGGTCGCATGTACTTCTCATCAATGTGGCTCAGTAGCTGAGTCTTTGATCCGACCTTTCAAGGATTACATTTAGATAATGCGTTACTACGTTCAAAGGGTCGCCTTAGCCATTCTTCTCCTCTTAGCTGTGAGCATGCTCACCTTTGGGGCGTTGAATGTCTTGGGCGACCCTTTGTTCAATATCCTTGGCCCGGTCGCTGGGGACGTCAATAACCCCGAAAGCGTTGAAATGATTAACGCCGCTAAACGCGAGTTCAATCTTGATCGATCTCTAACAGTTCGTTATGGGCTGTGGGTCAGCGATTTTGTGCAAGGCGACTTCGGTGTCACGTTTAGTTCAACTGGCCAACCACCAGTTTCGGGTGTCATCAGCGAACGACTCCCTCGAACAATTTCTTTGGTTGTGCTGGCCCAATTATTCGCCATCATTGTGTCAATTCCGTGGGCACTCATCACGGCTTCTCGCGCCGGAAAAGTGAGTGATCGCATTTCGACAGTTAATGCTTTTTTCTTGGTAGCAATGCCTAACTTCGCTATCGCCGTTATCTTGAAATTCGTTTTCAGTATCAAACTTGGTTGGATGCCTTTGACATATACGGCCGACGATCCATTGAGTAGCCGGCTTTTTCAAATGGTTCTGCCGGCGCTCACGATTGGTTTACCGGTCGCCGCTGTGTATCAACGACTTCTCCGCACCGACCTCATCACAACTTTGCAACAAGACTTCATTCTCTTAGCTCGCACTAAGGGCTTGTCGAAGTGGCGCATCCTTTTTGTTCATGCTCTGCGCCCTTCATTGTTCTCTTTCATTACCGTGGTCGGCTTGAACACCGGAGCGTTGATCGGTGGATCAATTGTTTCCGAAACCGTCTTCCGTATCCCCGGCATCGGTTCGACTCTTGTTGAATCAGTGCTTCGCAATGACTTCCCAGTCGTCTTGGCAATTGTGATGATCGTCGCATCGTCTTTCGTCATCATCAACTTGCTCGTTGATTTCGCTTACACCCTGATCGATCCGAGAGTCCGTCGATGAGCACTAACCCCAATCCCGCTACCCCGACGAACTCCGACGAGACGATTGTCAAGAAGAAGCTTGGCGTTGGCTTTTGGCTCTGCGTTGCATGGCTTGGACTCATGGCTTTTATCGCCCTGTTCACACCGCTGTTGCCACTCAAGAGCCCGACTCAGAATTTTCTCGACACCGCCAACGGTCGCCCACCATATTCTCCATCGTGGAAACATTGGTTCGGTACCGACAAAGACGCACGCGATGTCTTTGCCCGCACTCTGCATGGAGCGCGAATTTCTCTCGCTGTTGGTTTCGCGGCTATCAGCGCCGGATTTTTGGTCGGTGGCACGGTTGGCTTGATCTCGGGCTACTTCAAAGGCTGGATTGATCGCGTCAGTTCATTTGTTTTTATCGTCTTGCTCTCGTTCCCATCTCTCGTCTTGGCAATCTTGCTCACATCGCTCATTGAGCGAAGTCTGCTCACGATCTCCCTCGTACTCGGTCTCTTGAGCATCGCCCCGGTGGGCCGACTGGCACGAGCCGCCACTTTGCAGTTCGCCGATCGAGAATTCGTTCTGGCCGCACGTCAGATCGGCGCAACCAATCGCCGCATCATCATCAAAGAAATTCTTCCCAACGTCGCCATCCCCATGTCTTCGCTGGCCTTGCTTGGCATGGCGGTCGCAGTTGTCGCCGAAGGCGGACTGTCCTTCCTCGGTCTCTCGGTTGAAAAGGGAATTACGTGGGGCGGCTTGATTCAACTTGGTTCAGAGTCCTCTAAAACTCTTGAGGAAGCCCCTTGGATCGCCTTCTTCCCCATCTTGATGTTGTTCTTAACCGTATTGTCTTTGAACTTTGCTGGCGACCGCGTGCGCAATTACTTCGATGTTAAGGAGACCACGCTATGAACCCGCCTGACATCGTCCGATCTGAAGCTGAACCGCTTGTTGAAACGGTGGAGATTAAAACACATTTCAAAACCCCTCGAGGTATCGCTCGCGCCGTCGACGGAGTATCCATCCAGATTCGCCGCGGACAATCACTAGGTGTCGTCGGAGAATCAGGATCAGGCAAAACGGTTTTGTCACGTTCAATCATGGGTCTGCTACCCCGCAACGGCGTCATCCGTGAGGGATCGGTGCGCTACCAAGGCCAAGAAATTGGCAACCGCACTCCAAAAGAAATGCGCAGTGTATGGGGTCGCGAAATGGCAATGATCTTCCAAGACCCCATGACCTCTTTGAACCCGGTGATGAAAGTGGGCAAACAGATCACCGAGTCTCTCCGCTTGCATCTTGGAATGTCGGCTTCAGAGGCGATGACTATCGCCGAAAAACTCTTCCGCGATGTCCGAATTCCCGAGCCAACTCGTCGGTTGAATCAGTACCCTCACGAGCTTTCGGGCGGAATGCGTCAGCGTGTGATGATTGCTATTGCCATGGCTTGTGGCCCCAACATGTTGTTTGCCGACGAGCCCACCACTGCTCTTGACGTGACCGTGCAAGCGCAAATTCTTGAACTCATCAGCGAGCAAAAACGTGATCGCAACATGTCACTTTTGCTCGTCACCCACAACCTCGGAGTTGTTGCTGGGTACACCGATGAGATCGCTGTGATGTACGGCGGCAAAGTTGTCGAAAAAGCCCCAACCAAGACTTTGTTTGCTGACACGAAAATGCCGTATACCGAAGCACTGTTGCGCA
>CALPPJ020000157.1 GCA_943325425.2 Bifidobacterium breve
ACCACCCGCCAAGATCAAAGATGAATTGGCGATGTGGAAAGAAACGTGCATCACTACTTTCTTGGTGAGTGGACCTGCACAAGTGCTTCCGTTCTACGCCGATCTCATCAACGGCTGACTGACAAGTTCGCCACAGCATGAGTGAACTGTCATCATTGTCGGTCGCTCAACAGCGGGCACTACTCAATTCACAACAAGTCACTCCGCTCGATCTTGTCAATGGTGCCCTGTCGCGCATTGAGCAAGTACAGCCTGACTTGAACTGTTTCGTTGAGGTGTGGGCCGATGAAGCCCGTGAACGAGCACAGTCTGTTGACACATCTGTTGGTGGGCTTGCCGGAATTCCCATTGCGATCAAAGACACCTCGTCATGGCTCGGCCATCGCTCCACATCAGGTTCACGAATCTTCGAACACAACATCGCTCGCCACACCGACGCAGTTGTCCAGAAACTTCTTGATGCAGGGGCGATCATTGTCGGCAGCACCAATACTCCCGAGTTCGCTCACGCTGGAATCACCGACAACTTGTTGTGGGGCGCCACGCGTAACCCACACGATCATGAACGAACAACGGGTGGATCAAGCGGTGGTTCGGCTGCTGCTGTTGCGAGTGGCTGTGTCGCACTTGCCGAAGGAAGTGACATGGGCGGATCGGTGCGCATTCCCGCCTCATGGTGCGGCATCGTCGGATTGAAACCATCGCTCGGTCGTATCCCGATGACTGCGCTTCCTGGTTTGTTTGACACTTTGTCGCACCATGGACCACTCGCCCGCACAGTGGATGATGCCTGGGAATTCTTGCTTGCCACACAAGGACCATCGCTGTCTGATCCGTTCTCAGTTCTTTCCTCGCTCAGTCGACCGGCATCAACATCAATTGATGGAATCTCCATTGGGCTTTCCATTGATCTTGGTTGTTGGGATGTTGATCCCGAAATTTCCACAGCAGTTCGTGACACGGCGCAGCAACTCACAGGTTTTGGTGCAACCGTGCATCATGTTGATCCGCAATTCACCATTCGCGATAACGCCCTGTGGCTTGAAATGTGGGGCATCTTCATGGCGACTTACTACGGCCACTTGGTTGACGAACATAAAACCATCATGGACCCGTTAGTGCTTTGGCTCATTCAACTCGGCGAATCTTTCAGTGCCGTCAACGCCAAACAAATGGAGATTGAACGCACACACTTTTGGACTCGGGCAACGCAACACCTCAATCAGCATGATGTGCTGATCTGCCCAACAATGTCGCAAGCGCCAGGACCAGCACTCAAGATTGACAATATGACCCGTCCACCTCGGCCCGAAAATGGCCTATGCCAATCTGAAGATATGACCTCAATCTGGAATCTTGCATCGGCACTACCGATTGTTTCAGTGCCCTGCGGAATTCATACATCTACAGAAAATGCCGGACTTCCTATTGGCCTTCAGGTCGTGGGCAAACCTGGTCGCGAAGATCAAGTCTTGGCTGTTGCCGCTGCTATCGAACAACTTCGACAGTAATTAGTCGCAACACGAATCACGCCAGCCGCAACCGCGACATTTGAAATGGGCGTGTTCGGGTGTCAGATTTCCACCACACAACGGGCACTCAGGAAAGGTGCCGAGATTGGAACGACACGCACCACCAGTGGCCGGTGGTGGAACAAGGTTTTCAAGAGGGCGGGCAGATGAATCCTGAGTCACATCTCTAGTGTGCCATTTCTCCACGCTCCGAACAGCGACTCTCACTAGGCTCAAAAAGCCACCCGTGGCGTCCCATGTCTGACACTCAACTACCGCCCCTTCCTCACCGCCATCGTGCCGGCACAGCTCGAGCGGCTTTCTCATATCGCAGTTACCGGTTGGTGTGGACGGGCATGTTGTTGTCGAACATTGGCACCTGGATGCAGAACCTGGCCCTGCCGGCCTATATCGATGACCGCACTGGGTCGGCCAAAATTGTGAGTCTTTTGGTTTTCGCACAGCTCGGCCCGCTCTTGTTGCTCGCCATTCCTGGTGGAATCATCGCCGGTCGCTACAACCTCCAGCGCTATCTCTTGGCCATGCAATGGGTGCAGCTCGTTTTCTCACTTGTTCTTGCCGCGATCGTCAGCGTTGATGGCCCCATCTGGGCATTATTCCTTGCGCAGACCGCCATCGGTGTCGGCAATGCCCTGAATGCCCCGGCCTTCCAAGCAAGTGTGCCTATGCTCGTCGACCGACGCGATCTTGCCGGTGCAATCAGCCTCAATTCAACGCAACTCAACGGAAGTCGTGTTGTCGGCCCAGCAATCGCTGCGCTCCTCGCGATTTGGGGCGTCAGCACCTCACAGATCTTTGTCATCAACGCTGCGACATATCTATTCCTGATTGTGTCACTCTTCATGGTGCAGATTCCCGATATTCGTTCAGCACCAACTGAAACTGGTTGGCGACGTGCACTGTCGGGTGTCAACATTGCCAATTCACGGCGCGTGCTTTCGCGTCTATTGATTTCAATGACGGCATTTTCGTTGTTCTGTTTGATTTACGTCGG
Organism: Bifidobacterium breve; assembly: GCA_943325425.2. Lineage (GTDB taxonomy): Bacteria > Actinomycetota > Acidimicrobiia > Acidimicrobiales > Ilumatobacteraceae > Casp-actino8. The sequence continues at coordinate 2,527 of CALPPJ020000157.1, forward strand.
ACTCTTCTCATCGGTCGCTCGTTTGAACTTTGGTATCAGTCCTGTGGGCTCCACGTATCGCTGGCTGTACGCGGTGTGGGGATTTGGCGCATTATGTGGCGCCCTAGCAACTGGCACTTTCTTGTCGCACATCCATCGGCCCATCATCATTCGGCGGGGTTTCGTTGGCTTCGCAATTGCTCTCGCAATCTTTGCGAGCATCCACTCGGTCGCTTGGGCTTTCCCGGTTGGTTTTGTTCTCGGACTTTTTTACTTCATGACGGCGAATGCCATGGTGACGGTCTTCCAGCAAAATCTTCGTGACAACGAACGAGTCACCGTGATGCCTTTGTGGTTCATGTCTTTTGGAGGAACTGTCACCATCGGCGGGTTATTGGCCGGACCAATCATCGATGCGATAGGCGCCCGTTGGGTTTTATTCTTCGGTGCACTATTTGCCTTGTTCTTGGCCTGGTGGTGCGACCTTGATCGCCTGCCCAAGAATGCATTTCTTATTCAGGAATAACCGCGTCAACGACTCGTTCTAGCGCGGCCACACGACTGCCCTTGACCAAGATCGCAACTGAACTGTCGCATTGAGTGAGTTGCTCAATCGCTTCATCAACTGTCAACGAAGTCGTGCCGTAGCCACTTGTGCCAACAGCGATGATGTCAATTTTGTTCTCTTGAGCTAATCGCGCAATTTCTGCATACGCCATTTCAGGATTTTCAATCTCGGCCATCACCCCTAGAAGTGCAACCTTGCGAGTTGCAGGTATCTGGGCAAGAGTTTCAATGGCGGCAGCCATTGATGTTGGGTTGGCGTTATAACAATCGTCGAGCAGCAGGGCACCATTTTTTGTGGTCTTGCTCTGCATCCGACGATCAGAAATTGATGCCGAACGCAATGACTCAACCATTAATTCAAGATTGACTCCGAGAGCTTCACCCACCGCAATCGCTGCCGCAGCATTAAGTGCCATATGCCGGCCCGGAATGGACAAGTTAACTGTCGCCGATCCTGATGGTGTGGAAACATCAAACAGGGCGCAACCATGAGCATCTAGACGCAATTCGGTAATCCGAACATCTGCGGTTGCAGATACACCAAAACTCAAAACTGGCGCAACCGAACGCGAACGCATAGCAATAACGCGCTCGTCATCGGCGTTCAGAATTGCGACGCCTTGCGGTGGCAAGGCTTCTATCAATTCACCTTTTGCTTGAGCAACACCTTCAATACCACCAACAAGTTCGGTGTGCGCTTCACCGACCCGCGTGACAATTCCGATGTGCGGTCGAGCAATTCGACACAGATCATCAATCTGCCCCAGACCACGCATCCCCATCTCAAGAACCAGAACTTCAGTCGCGAGTGACGCATTCAAAATTGTGACGGGAAGTCCTTGTTCGTTATTGAAACTGCGGACATTGGCGACGACACGTTTTGCCGAGGACAATGCTGCGACAATGAGATCTTTAGTCGAGGTCTTCCCGACAGACCCAGTTACCCCAACCACAACAGTTGATGCTGGGAACTGTGTGCGGCCCCATCGGGCTGCATCAATCAACGCTTGTGCAGTGTCATCAACAACGATGGCACTTCCACCAAGTCCCTCAATGAGTTCAGGGCGAGACGTCAGATAGGCAGCAGCTCCGGCCTTCAAGGCATCGCTGATGAAATCGTGCCCATCGCGTTCGGCCACTATCGGCACAAAAAGCTGATGGTGCAACACCTGACGTGAGTCAAATGTTGCACCATCAATCTCAGTATCTGAACCGACTAAGCGACCACCAATGGCATTCGCTAGATCGGAGGCGAGCAACTTCACGTATCAAACGGTAGTTGCTGTACCTCGTGAATAGGTGTCAGTGCTGAACGTCCTCGAGGGTTTCACCGAGTTCGAACTTCACATACTCTTCGCCGGTGTCTTCGGCATTTTCGAACTGGATGACGCCCATCTCTTCGAAACGACGACGCAACCAGGCATCGTTGCGGTCGAGAAGGCCCAACTTCTTGCAGTTCGGGACGATCTTGGCGAACAACATCTGCTGGAAGATCTCGCGC
>CALPPJ020000158.1 GCA_943325425.2 Bifidobacterium breve
AACCAACGACGTACACGCCAATCCATGCCGATGACATCAACCGCAGTATTCCCTACCTACTGTCGTACGCGAATACAGGGGCAGAAATTGTCAACTGGGGTGGTGATCAGTTGGTGTCAATTGAAGATTGGTGCGAAGAGATGGGTCGACTGGCTGGCATCGTGCCGACTTTCAATCCGACCACCGCGACAATTGCTTCTATTGTTCCCGACTTGCAGAAACTGCATGATGCTGGTTTCCATTCGTCAGTTGATTGGCGCGAAGGAATTCGCCGCCAAATTTCAACGATGCGCCCCGAACTTCTCGTTGAACCGTGATTCTGGTGCAGATTTGTTACGAAAAGCGCAACAAATCTGCACCAGAATCACGATGAAATTTGGCTGTACAGCATCGCTTTGTGCATGATGAGGTCTTCGGGATCATCGGGCATTTCACGTTCGCCATATGCAACGCCACGAAGTGATGTACGAATTGCTACTGCCGCAAAACGCAAACTTGCGTAGATGATGTACCAATTGAGATCTTCAATGTGCTGTCCGCCAGCACCTTCATATGCCTCAATGATGTCGTCGGTCTGACAGAACTCGGGGAAGCCAGGCATCTCAAAAATGTCAGCGAGCGACTGAAAGAACTGATGCATGAAAATGAGCCATCCCACGTCAATGCCGGCCGGGCCAACATTGACCATTTCCCAGTCAAGTACTGCGGTGGGAGTGAGACCATCAAACAAAACATTTCCGGGTCGGGCGTCGCCCCAGTTGATAACAGTTGGGCCGGGATTGGCGGGCTTGTGTGCGGCGAGCCAAGTGAGTGCTTGTTCAATCACTGGCAAACGTAAATCCCCACGAGCCCAGTCGTAATAAGCGCGTTGTTCCGCGAGTAGTCGATCAATTGCATCACCATCGCGCGAAGGCAAGAACGAGATGTCGTCGGTAACCGCCGATAAATCGATGGCATGAATACGGGCCTGAACCCGGGCCACCTGACGACCAAGTTCGCGTCGCTCGTCAACCGACATCGCGTCCATGTAGCTGCCACCGAATACATACGGAGGCATATCGGGCAAAGCCCGACCGTTGACCCGATCCATCACCAAGAACGGCGAACCCAAAATTGATGTATCAGTTTCGAGGAAGCGAACATTGGGTACTGGCAAGTCGCTGTTGTTGCCGACTATGCGCATGGCACCAGCCTGGGCGACCATGTCGTAGATCGGGAAGACGGGCCAGTCGTTCATGTCTGGGTTGAGTCGAGTAACGACTGGTTCAACGAGACCATTGTGATGCAACGTGAAAAGCAATGTCTCGCTGCTCATGCCAGTGCCCTCTGGAATTCCGACATCGGTAATCGAGCACGGGTGACCAAACTGCTGGCTGAACCAAGCCTCAAGAGTGCTGGCGAGTTCTTCGGGATTGCGTTTTGAAGGTAACGGCATGATCAGGCGGGCTTGACGTAGGCGAGCTGTTCAAAACGATTGCTGATGAGCCAACCATTTGCAGTGCGCACAATGGTGTCGTTGTACCAACCGCTGGCCTGCATATAGGTCGGCTGATCGCCAGGAATACGCATCGTCATGGTGTAAACCGATCGGACTTTGGCGGTGTCATCGTTGTCAAAGGTAATTGCTACATTGCCGCCGGCTGAGAGTGATACGTCAAACATTGCCATCATGCCGCTGAAAGTTTCAGCCGCAGTGGCGGGGGATCCGACTGGACCGCCAGCAGTTGAATAATCAACATGAGCGTCAGGCGTAAAGACCTTTTGCCAAGCGTCCCAATCGCGGTCGACGAGGGCCCAGGTGTAACGCGACAACAAGTCGGTAATCAAGGCGCGATCTAGTGCTTCGTTTGACATATTTCCCCCAGGGATTCAAGTGCTGCTCCCAAGATCATAAACCGTCGTGATGGGCGAGTCACATGCTGGCAGAATAGATCTATGAGTTCTTTGACCTCGCCAAATTCAACTGTCGTATTGGGTACCTGTCATCACGATTGCCCCGACACCTGTGGGTGGGAGGTGACGGTAGAAAACGGCGTCGCCGTCAAGATGCGCGGTAATGCGCAACACCCTTATTCGCAAGGTGAACTGTGCCCCAAGGTCAACCGCTTCCTCGATCGCGTGTACAGCCCTGATCGCATCTTGTATCCGCTCATTCGAACAGGAGCTAAGGGGACTGGTGAATTTCGGCAAGCAACGTGGGATGAAGCATTGCAGTTAGTTGCTTCAAACATTCATGAGGTGTGTCGCACGTTTGGCGGCGAGGCAGTCATGCCGTGGGGTTCTGCTGGAACACAAGGTCTCATTCAGATGAACGCTCTTGACCGTCGATTCTTCGCCAAGGTTGGATCTTCTCGTCAAGTTGACTCGCTATGTGGGGCAACCGCAATGGTGGGTTCAACACTGACTCTCGGATCACCTTTGGCGAACGATCCAATGGACATCGAGTTTGCCCAGTTGATTTTGTTATGGGGAACGAATACTCGTTTGGCTAATCGGCACCTGTGGCCATTCATTGAAAAAGCTCGCGCCAATGGCGCCAAAGTCGTCGTTATAGATCCGCTGCGAACAATCACCGCCGAGGCTGCGGATGTTTTTATTCAGCCGTTACCGGGCACCGACGTTGCACTCATGTTGGCGTTGATGCATATCTTGATTCGCGATGAATTGCTTGATGTCAATTACATCACGCAGTACACCGAAGGTTTTGAAGAACTCAAAGAGCAAGTATCGACGTGGACACCTGTACGGGCTGCCGAAACATGTGGAATCACTATTGAAGTGATTGAGTCATTGGCTCACGATTACGGAACGATCAAACCAGCCTTTATCCGTTCGTTGATTGGTGCCGAACATCGCGAGCACGGTGTCATGTTTTTCCGCACCCTCACATGCCTGCCCATGTTGACTGGCGCATGGAGGCACAAAGGCGGCGGATTCTCACGAAGTGTCGGTTCATATGCGGCGACCAATGTTGACGATTCGGTTTTTGATGTCCCATCGTTGAATGCGGGCAAAGAACGCCGACCGTTGAGTATGAATCACCTTGGTCGAGTTTTGAATGATGCAACTCTTGCTCCGCCCGTCAAGATGTTATTCGTCTATAACGGCAATCCTTTAGTGACTGCACCGAATGCAGAACTGATTCGTCGTGGACTTGAGCGTGAAGATCTTTTCACGGTGGTCTCTGAACAGTTCATGACCGACACCGCAAAGTATGCCGATGTGATTTTCCCAGCATGTACCCAAATTGAACAACTGGACGTGGTTCCCTCATGGGGCCATCTCTATCTGGGATGGAATCATCAAGCAATTCAGCCGTTAGGTGAAAGTGTTGCAAATACTGAACTTTGGCGTCGACTCTCAGCTGCGTGTGGTTTTGCTGAGCCTGAACTTTTTGAAGATGACGAGTCGTTGCTGATGAGCGCATTTCATGATCTAGATGTTGCAAAGTTGAAAGCCGATGGCTTTGTTCGTTTATCATTGCCAGTTGATTTATTGCCATACGCCAACGGTGGATTTGAGACTGCTTCGGGTAAGGCGATGTTGATCAATCATGGTCTACCTGCAGTTGGCTTGCCGGCTTTGCCGACCTATTTGGCGGGCAGCGAAATGTCGAGTGATTCTTCGGGGCAGGCGGAGTACCCGTTGGCGTTAATGTCACCTAAGACTCACGTGCGGTTCATCAACGCCTCTTATTCGCACCTCGCGCATCACGTCAACCCCGAAGGTGAGATGTTCTGTGAACTCGACCCCGTTGATGCGCTGGAACGTGGAATCTCCGATGGCGATCGCGTTCGTGTCTTTAATGGACGTGGTGAATTAGATGTTGTTGCGAGGGTTACTGCAAACGGCGGTCGGGTTCGACCTGGTTTGGTCATCGTTCCCTTCGGCTGGGTGGGCGACCGCACCAAAGACAACAAGACAGTGAACGCGCTGACCAATGATCTCTTGGCTACATATGGTGGAGGTGTGTCGTACTACGACACACAAGTTCAGGTCGAAAAGATCTGATTTACTGGGCGATTTTGCCAATTCCAGCGTCGCCGTAGTCGCCGACAAGTTCAACCAAGGTTGATTCATCACAAGCCCAACCATCTTCAGTGATAGTTGCCGTCGATATGAGGGCTTTGTCAGCGTCAGTTGGGTTGAGCGGCGGATAGAGGCGAGTAAATTTGCCGTTTGCGATAGTGATCATTTGGTAACACGGACTCGGCTCGTTATTACCTGGACTTGCTACTGCATGAAGTCCTCCGCCGGACCATTCGCGAACCTTGCCGACTTCTTCAACAATGCAGGCTCGGCTGATTTCGCCGTTGTTGTTAACAACACAATTTTTTGCTGCAGTCGCAAACAATAGGAATGCCGACGCAGATTGCATGCCGAGACCAGAAACTTTTCCATCAGGACGATAGGTGTTCATCATGTCGAGGTAATCCTTGACTGCCGGTACTCGATCGGCTTCTTCGAACAATGCGTAACTCGTACGAACGACAACTCCTTCAACGCTGCTGCCTCCGTTGTTGATCAGCACATCAGCGTAAAAGCCGGCGTCAACCATGATGAGGTCA
>CALPPJ020000159.1 GCA_943325425.2 Bifidobacterium breve
CGTCCCAACAAACCAACTTCAATCACCATCACGTCAACTGCTTCATCGGCGAACCAACGAAATGCCGCGGCGGTACAAATATCAAAGTAACCAGGCCGTTCGCCGGTGAGCATTTCTAAATCAGCAATCGCTGCAATCTGCTCGGCGAAGGCATCATCGGGAATCGGCTCACAATCAATAGTGAAACGTTCGTTGACTCGCTCAAGGTGCGGACTGGTGTACGTGCCAACGCGTAAACCACTCGCCATCAAGAGATGAGTAATCATTTGTGCTGTCGAACCTTTGCCATTGGTTCCGGTGATATGTATGACCGGCGCGCAATGTTGGGGTTCGCCCATGAGTCCGCACAGGCGCGAAATCGTGTCAAGTGATGGCGAATCAATACGACCAGTTTTCTGATAGCCAGCATGATCGTCGAGATACGCCAGAGCCTGCTGGTATGTCATGGCTTCAACCCTACGACTGAAATCAACTAGCGGCGCGGCGCGGGCGAGCGACTCGGGCTGCTGAACGCATCACCAAAGTGGGTGGTGACTTCAGTTTGACCGTGTCAACATCGATAACGACCTTGGCCACATCGGAGCGACCGGGCAAGTCGTACATCACGTTCAACAGGGTCTCTTCAAGGATTGCTCGTAGACCTCGTGCACCAGTGCCGCGACCAAGAGCCTGCTCAGCAATGGCGTCAAGAGCTTCGTCAGTCAGTTCAAGTTCAACATCTTCAAACTCAAAGAACTTTTGGAACTGCTTCAGCAAAGCATTTTTGGGTTCAGTCAAGATCTTGATCAACGCAGGCTTGTCAAGACTGTGCACTGCGCCGACCATTGGCAATCGTCCAACAAACTCGGGAATCAAACCAAACGACAACAAGTCTTCTGGCAATACCTGAGCAAATAAGTCGCCCGCATCTTTTTCGGCTTTGTTTTTTACTGTGGCGTGAAAGCCGACGCCCTTGTGACCAATGCGCTGCTCAATGATTTTGTCAAGACCAGCAAATGCTCCACCACATATGAACAACACATTCGTGGTATCAATCTGAATGAATTCTTGATGAGGGTGCTTGCGTCCGCCTTGTGGTGGAACCGAGGCAACAGTTCCTTCAAGAATTTTCAACAGTGCCTGCTGCACACCTTCGCCCGACACATCACGAGTAATGGAAGGGTTCTCGCTCTTGCGTGCGACCTTGTCGATTTCGTCAATGTAGATAATGCCGGTTTCGGCTTTCTTCACATCAAAGTCAGCAGCCTGAATGAGCTTCAACAAAATGTTTTCAACGTCTTCGCCGACGTATCCAGCTTCGGTGAGCGCGGTTGCGTCAGCGATAGCAAACGGCACATTCAGCATGCGCGCCAAGGTTTGTGCGAGGTGGGTCTTGCCACATCCAGTTGGACCAAGTAACAAAATGTTGCTCTTCGCTAACTCAACTTCATCACGACGCGAAATACCGGTTTCTTTTTGGTACTGCAGTCGGCGATAGTGGTTATACACCGCGACGGCTAAAACTTTTTTCGCTTGATCTTGTCCAACGACATAGTCATCAAGGAACGAAGAAATCTCGCGGGGCTTCGGTAGTTCTTCCAGACGAAGATCGGCGGCCTCGCCGACTTCCTCTTCAATGATTTCGTTGCAGAGGTCGATGCACTCATCGCAGATGTACACGCCAGGTCCGGCAATAACCTTTTTGACCTGCTTTTGCGACTTACCGCAAAACGAGCACTTAACGATCTCGCCTGTGTCACCAAACTTTGCCACGACTACCCAACCTTTCGCCTCACAGCCTTACACATTTAGGTGCTTCAGTGGTTGGATGCCCACTGGCTATTAGCCACAGCCGCAACGATGGGAAATCAGCGAATGGGACCGGTGCGATCAACGGCAGATCGTGATGAGATGACATCATCAATGATTCCGTAGGCCAAAGCCTCGTTCGCCTCCATCACAAAGTCACGATCGGTATCAGCGTGAATGCGTTCACGAGGCTGACCAGTGTGCTCCGACAAGATTTCTTCCAGGATGTCACGCATCCGGAAAATTTCTTTGGCGGCGATCTCAAGGTCGGTGACTTGGCCGTAGCCCACTTGCCCATACGGCTGGTGGAGCAACACCCGACTGTGTGGCAATGCCAGGCGCTTGCCCTTCGTGCCAGCGGCCAACAAAACAGCAGCAGCACTGGCAGCTTGACCTAAGCAAATCGTGGCAATGTCATTCTTGATAAACTGCATCGTGTCGTAAATCGCGAACAATGCCGTGATATCTCCACCAGGGCTATTGATGTAGATGTTGATGTCCTTATCGGGGTTTTCACTCTCAAGGTGAATCAACTGGGCACACACCAAGTTGGCAATGGTGTCATCAATGGGTGTGCCAATGAAAAGAATGTTTTCCTTCAGCAAACGGCTGTACAAGTCGTAGGCGCGCTCGCCGCGACTCGTCTGTTCGACAACCGTCGGAACGTAGTAGTTGAAAGCCTCGAGGTTCATGTTGTTCCTATCAGTCTTTTTCAGAAGGGTCGTTGTCTGAATGATCGTGGTCTGAATGATCATGATCGTGGTCATGATTGTGATCGGCTTCTGAGTGACCGATCACGACATCACTGTCAAGAGTCTTGCCGCTGGGGTCAACGTATTCAACGCGGTGAATCAACCAGTCGAGGGCCTTGGACTTGCTGATCTCGGCTGCCAAGTCGACGACCGCGTCATTGGCTTGGTACGCCGCACGAACCTGATCAACACTGATGAAGCGGATCTTCTTGTTCTTTGGTGATCCAGCCATCTGGTGTTCGCGAACAGCTTGTTCGTTCGTGCGATCAGCCATTGACTCAAATTCGCGTTCGATTTCGTCTTCAGTCGCGTCGAGGCTTTCGGCCTTCACTACTGCGCGCAATGCCAAGTCGACTTTGACAGCCTTTTGGCTTTGCGGGCGTAAACCTTCAACGAATGACTGCGCATCTTGACCAGTGGCTTGCATCCACTGATCGATGTTGATGCCTTGCGACTGGAACTGGCGAATGGTGTTTTCAACCCGGCGCTGCAAATCGGCCGCAACCATGGCTTCGGGAGTTTCAATTTCAGCAAGAGCAACCAATGCATCGGTCACTTTTTCAACGACAACATTGCGCACCTGATTGAGACGGTTCGTTGTGAGCCGCTCAACCACTGATTCGCGCCATTCGGCGACAGTCGTGAAACCATCAATGTTTTCGTTGACCCACGCATCATCAAGATCGGCGACGACGAGTTCTTGAACCGAGTTCAAAGTGACTGCGAAGTCAGCTTCTTCTTGTGTGCCTGAAGGAGTGTCGGAGAATGTGAATGACTCACCAGCCGACTTGCCAATGAGTTGTTCGTCGAACGACGGGGCAACCCACTTTTTGCCAATTTCATATGACCAGTCATCAACAGCAAGACCCACCACTGGTTCTCCATCGCGCGACCCAACAAGATCGACGACGACAAAGTCGCCTTCTTTGGCCTCTCGCTCAATCGTGGTCAACTTGCCCAAGCGACGACGCTCGGTGTCAAGGACATCATCAACTTCTTGATCGGCAACATCAATCGCGGGTACTTCAACGCGCAAGCCGCCATAGCCAGGAAGGGTGATAATTGGACGAACTTCACATGTCGCGTCAAACGACACGGGACCAGATTCTTGGCCACCCACAATGTCAATTTCGGGGGTTGCGATGATGTCCACGTTGTGCTCACGCACCGCTCGGCCCAAATACTGCGGCACTGCATCGCGCAAAGCTTGTTCGCGAGCGGCAGCGATGCCGATACGAGCCTCCAAAACTTTGCGAGGGGCCTTACCAGCACGGAAGCCCGGCAAGCGGACCTCTTGAGCGATCTTGGCAAAAGCGGCGTCTATGTCAGTGGCAAAATCAGCCTCATCCACAAGGACCGAGAGCTTGACTTTGTTGCCTTCGAGGGGTTCACATGTCGTCTTCACAGAGTGCCGAGTGTATCGGCGAGGTGGCAGAGAGGACCTACGAAGGGACAGGATTGATGTATGTTGGAAAACACACCCCAGTGAAGTCAGGATGAAGTCATGAAGTCGCCGTTTAAGCCCATCTGGAAGCCCCACGCTCTGGCCACGCCCCATGCTGAACAGATTTCGTTACGTATCAAGGACAAGGTAGTCGCCACCACCGATTTGGCTGACGTCCCCGCTGGTACCGAGGGCAAAGTTCTTCTCGCAAATGGCTTCAATTGGCAGCGCTACCGCATTCTTTTCAACAACGGTATTGAACTTGGCGATCTTGATGCCCGCCACATCGCCCCCATCGGCCGGGCTGCGAAGCGCATTGCCAAGGCTGAATCTCGGGCCTAAAACGGCTTTCGATTACGCCTCGGGCTTGTTTTTGGAGAATTCAAGACGGGTGGCGAACACTGCGGCCTCAGTCCGACGCTCCATATCGAGTTTCGACAACATGTTGCTCACGTAATTTTTGACCGTCTTTTCGGCGAGGTGTAGACGCTGACCGATTTGTCGGTTGGTGCATCCTTCGGCAATCAAGTCCAGGATTTTGCGCTCTTGCTCGGTGAGTCGAGCCAATC
>CALPPJ020000160.1 GCA_943325425.2 Bifidobacterium breve
AACTTTTCCACGACCTGGGAATGTCCAGTCGGCTACAACGATGGGTTGACCTTCCGAGTCGTAGAGGGGGTGTTCGGTGAACCAATCCCGCACGTTGTCGACGAGTGTTCGATACTTCAGCGGATTGGTTGAACCGCTGGCGACTTGGGTGATGTGCGGAGCATCTTCTGGGCCCAGTGCTGCGACCGCAATGATTGCAGCCACGACAATGTCAACAGGAATGACGTCAACAGTTCCTTCTGGTACTCCAGGGAATTGATCAAGTAAGCCACGGGCATACGAGATGATGACTGGTTCGGCCATACGGAAACCACGAATCCAACCCGGTGATGGTTCGGCCAATGCAGATTCAATAATTGAAGGTCGCACAATGCTGACGGGCACAGAACCTTTGGTTTCGTGCAATGCTTGTTCGCCTAATGCCTTGGTGAATGCATAGGCGTCGGGCCAGCCGACACTTGCGGCGCGTGAACGACCTGCTTCAACGAGTTGGTCTTTTACCCATCGTTCACGGTTTTGCTCGGTCTTTTCGGCGAGAGCGGGTGCACCGGCGGCACCAAGTTCTGACCGCGCAGCAACACGAAATTTCTGCAATTGATCGGGCATACGACTAGCGGCTTCGGCGTCGCCACGTAAACGACGTGCTGCACTGACTTCGGTTTTCCAGTTGAGCCCAATATCAAATGGTCCAGCACTTACTAGTTGTTCTGGTGCAGTGCCGCGACGGTTGCCAGCGACATAACACGTACTCACTGCAACGAGGTGCGGAAAAGTTCCATCTGTTCGCGGACCAACACGATTGACTAATTCAGCGATTCGCATCGGTCCGAGCAAGTTGACTTCGACAGCACTGTCGAGCGGAGAGTCAAATGAAACACTTGCCGCCGAGTGGATGATGGTGTCGCATGAGGCAAACGTTTTGGCATCTTCTTCTGACAATCCAAGTCCGTCAGTTCCGACGTCTCCAGCAACAACGCTGACGCGACGTTTCATCGTGGCATCGAAATCGGGTCCAAGTGCAGCACGCAAACGATCGAATGCATCGTTCTTGAAAATCTCTCTTCGCACGCGCTCGGCCGCGGCAGTTCGGCGTCCATTGCGAACCAGTAGCACGACTTCGCAATCAGGAACACTGAACAGCAAACGCTCAACGAGAGCGGTCCCCACAAAACCGGTCGCCCCAGTTACTGCGATGCGTTTGCCGCGAAGATTTTCGGAAATCACAGTTCAGTTATAACACGGTTCTCTACCAATTGGTAGAGAAATCTGAGAAAATCGGGATTCTTGGTCGAATGGGCTGGTAGGAATGAGGAATGGCCAGTCGCCCAGTGAGCCCACATCGACGCGGAGATACCCGTGAACGCATCCTCGAGAGCGCCACGATTCTGTTCGGGACCAGGGGTTTTGACGCGGTCAGCCTTGATCACATTGCATCTGAGGTCGGGGTCGCGAAGCAAACTTTGTTGTACTGGTTCGCTTCTCGAGATGAACTCATGCAGGCAGTTCTCGCCAATATGGCGGGTGAGTTAACCGTTGTCGTTGAGGCGGCAATGCGTGCGGCGCCTGATGATCCTCTCGATCGCCTCGAAGCCGTCGTTCACGCTGTCTTTCGGTCTGCGGTCCGTCGGCCGGCTTTGCTGGGGTTATTGCGTGAGTTGAGCCGACTTCCCGATGGCGCAACTGGTTACATGACCGATCATTTGCATCCGCTGGTTGATCGAGCGGTGAGTTGGATGCAATCAGAAATGGATCGAGGTCGACTACGTCAAGGCAACCCGGCGATCATCGTAGCCATGGTGTACGCGACCGTGACCGGGATCGCGACCGAACCAGAAGCGTTGCGCGTCGTGGGCTGGCAACAAGACATTGCTGGATTACGCAATCTGCGCCATGAAATGACCCTCTTCTTGCGTGCAGCTTTAACGCCAAACTCTTAAATTCAGTGAACGGTGTTTCGACGCCGACGACTATGGCGTTCTCGAGCAAGATCAACGAGACGATCAATCAGATCTGAGTAGTTCAATCCCGAGGCCATCCAGAGTTTCGGGTACATCGAAATTGGTGTAAATCCGGGCATGGTGTTCACTTCATTACATAAGAATCCACGGCCATTTTCTTCAAAGAAGAAATCAACACGAGCGAGACCTTCGCCACGAAGTGCTTGAAAAACTTCAATGGCGAGTTGACGTACTTGAGAACTCTGATCCTCGGTCAGTGGCGCTGGAATCATGAGTTGTGCACCGTCGCTGAGGTACTTGTCTTCGTAGTCGTAGAACTCGTGTCCGGGAACAATTTCGCCAGCAACACTTGCCTGCGGTTGATGACTGCCAAGAACTGCGACTTCAATCTCGCGACCGACAATGGCTTCCTCAAATACGATCCATTCGTCATAGGTCATGGCGAAATCGGCGGCGGCTTGCAGTTCAGCATCGTCGTGGGCCTTGCTCACGCCAACCGAAGATCCCATATTCGCAGGCTTGACAAAGATGGGGTAGTGAAGCTCAACAGCAATTTGTTCAAGTCGTGATGGAGAAATGTCGCGGTCGCGCACGGCGACATAACGCGGTTGTGCAATGCCGTGTCGGGCCAACACATCTTTCGATATGGCTTTATCCATACCAACTGCTGACGCCAAGACTCCTGCTCCGACATACGGGACATCAAGCAGTTCAAGAAGTCCTTGCACTGTGCCGTCTTCGCCCAGAGGTCCGTGCAGTAGTGGCATGACGACAGTTGCGCCACTCGCCGATGCGGCACTCAACGCGAGGGCTGACGACACTGATCGACCAGAAGCTTCGAGTCGAGCAGGAATAGCGTCGGGGCCTTGATCGAGCGCAGCCATGGCTGACTCGGCTAAATGCCATTGTCCAGTTCGGTCAATACCAAGAGCAGTGACGGTGTAGCGATCAGGATTGACGGCTTTCATGACATGGGCAGCCGTTGAACAACTCACATCGTGTTCGGCCGATTGGCCTCCGAAGATAATGACGAGATTGATGCGGTCGGTCCCGCTGCTCTCATTTTGGCCCACGGTTAGACGATAGTGCGCTAGGACCCTCCATAAAGGCAGGCAATAGGTAAGTCACCAACGAACCTGACGCACTAGATTTGACGGCGTATGGCACGGTCACAGTCAAATAGTTCAGATCCCAAGTTTCTTACCCATCACGCTTTACGAATTAAGGGCTTCTCCAAGAGCGATACTTTGGCCGAAATCGTGGCTCTCGATGTCGATGTCGTCGAGAAGCATTTACAAGATCTGCAGGCTGAAGAGATGGCGATGTTTCGTGAAGCCCGTTCGTTGTGGCAACTCACACCCACTGGTCGGGCAGCGCACCCCGAGGTGCTCGCTAAAGATATCGCTGGACTCGACCTTGATTCGTTGAAGCCGCACTACCACAACTTTCTTGAAATCAATGACACGTTTAAGCATCTGTGTGGCGACTGGCAATTGCGCGACGGAGCGCCCAACGATCACTCTGATGCGAAGTACGACAAAGAGATCATCCAGCGTTTGATGAAGTTGCACGGCAATGCTGAACCGATTGTTTCAACGATGGCCACGATCGTTCCACGACTGTCGCCTTATGTGCCCCGCCTTGATTCAACCTGTAAGTTGGTTGTGGGTGGCGCGAACAACATGTTTACGGGAGTCATGTGTGGGTCATTCCACGATGTTTGGATGGAACTGCACGAAGACCTCATCTTGACGCAAGGTATTGACCGCGCTGCTGAGGGTTCCTTCTAATGGCCCGCTTCGGACGGGTGATCACTGCAATGGTGACGCCATTTGATGCAAGTGGTGCACTCGACCTTGATGGAGCCCGTCGGTTAGCCCGTTGGCTTCAAGACAACGGCAACGACGCCTTGGTTATCGCTGGCACGACTGGCGAAGCACCGGTGCTCACTGACGATGAGCGATTGAGTTTGTTTGCTGCGGTCACCGAAGCAGTCACGATTCCGGTCATCGCCGGAACTGGCACTAACGACACGCTGCATTCGATTCACATGACAAAAGAAGCCACCAAGTTGGGTGTTGCTGGTCTGTTGGTCGTGGCTCCTTATTACAACCGTCCACCGCAGTCGGGTATTGAGGCTCATGTTCGTGCCGTCGCCGCCGCTTCTGATTTACCGGTTGTTGTCTACGACATCCCCGCACGAACTGGTCGTAAAATCAGCGCGTCAACATTGTTGAAGTTGGCCCGCGAAGTCAAGAATGTCGTTGCGCTCAAAGACGCTGCAGGTAACCCTGCAGAGACGGCCAATGTCATCGCGAATGCGCCAGCTGGTTTTGAGGTGTACAGCGGAGACGATGGATTGACTCTGCCGTTGATGGCGGTAGGTGCAGTTGGCGTGATTGGTGTCGCAACGCACTGGGCCGCTCAAGATCATCAGCGCATGTTTGATTGTTGGGAAGCCGGCGACACCGCTGGGGCAATTGCCATTAACCAGACGTTGCTCGAAAGTTTCGCGTTCGAGACTGGCGATGAATCACCTAACCCGATTCCGAGCAAGGTGATGATGAATCTGCTCGG
>CALPPJ020000161.1 GCA_943325425.2 Bifidobacterium breve
CGGCATTGCCTGGCGGCACTGCCATGGTGACGACCTTGGCGAATGCATCAGGACGAACATTGGCGGCGATGTGCGTAATGATCGCTCCCCAGTCGTGGCCGATGATGACCGAGTCGGCGCCGCCACCGAGGGCATCTCGCAGCGCAAGGGCATCCATGGCTGAAGCAGCCGTTTGAAATCGACCATCAGACGGAACCTCGGTCGGGGCATAGCCACGCAAGAACGGTGCCACGGCTCGATAGCCGGCGTCGGCCAGTCTGGGCAGCAAATGGCGCCAGGTATGGGCCGAATCGGGGAATCCATGCAGGCAGATCACCAGCGGGCCGTCATTATGAAGGCCAGCCGCGAAATAAGAGATATTGAGATCGTTGGCCGAAATGGAGTGCTGAGTAATGCTGCTCATGAGCAAACGGTACTCGCACCGAGCTGATCGGGCGTACCTCTACTGCGACGAAGGTCACCTACTGCGGCCATTTCATTTACCCCTGTTTGTCATTTAGCGTTCACCTGTATCGGGGGAGATCAAAAAATCGATGTCACATTCTTTGGCGTGCGTGGTTCGACGCCATGCCATGGTGATGACACGAGGCGTTATGGCGGCAACACGTCATGCGTGGGTTTGAGCGCGCCACATCAACCCCCGTTGGTTTTTGACCTCGGAACCGGACTGCGTTATTGCGGTGACAAGATTCCGGCGACGGGCCCATTTGAAGGTCATTGCTTGCTCACCCATATGCATTGGGACCATGTGCAAGGTTTGCCATTCTTTGTTCCAACACTTCGCGATGGTGCCCACTTTCAAATTTTTGGGCCGGTGCAAGAAGATGGTCGCACAGTGCAAGAAGTTTTTGAAGCAATTATCAAACCTCCGATGTTTCCAGTGAGCGTGACATCGCTGCCCGGAACATTTGTCTTTCATGATGTGGCTAACAGCGATTTTCATATCGGTCAACTGAGAGTGAAAAGTCGTCTGGTTCCACACGTCGGAAACACTTTGGGTTTCCGCGTGAATTATGAGTCGACAAGTGTGGCTTACTTGCCCGATCACCAAATGCCAGAAGATGGCTCAATGGGAATCACAAATGGTGCGCGTGAATTATGTGATGGTGCTGATCTTCTCATTCATGATGCGCAATACACGCCTGATGAGTTCACAACGAAGAGCAACTGGGGTCATTGCACCGTTGATTACGCAGTGTGGGTTGCCATTGAGTGCGGTGTGAAGAAACTGGCACTGTTTCATCACGATCCAACGCGTAGCGATGATGCAGTTGATGAATTACTTGCTGCGGCTAAACAGCGCGGCGAAAAGCATGGCGTTGAAGTTTTCGCAGCTTCCGAAAACCAGGTCGTTTCGTTACCTTGCGCTTAGCGAACAGTTTGTAAAGGGTCACTGACGATGTGGCTTTGCTGACCAAAAGGTCCGACTGTAATGCCACCACGAATCGTGACGCGACGCATGCGACGTTCGGCGGTGCCGTAATCATCAGACGCGTAATGCATTGTTGCTCGGTTATCCCACAACAAAACATCACCAGGCTGCCAGTGGTGACGCACGACAAACTCGGGCTGTGTTGCGTGCTCGTACAACAACTTCAACAAGTTGTCGCTTTCAATACGTGAGTATCCAACGATGTGCGTCGTGAAGCCGGGGTTGACAAACAGGGCCTTCTTGCCGGTGCTTGGATGTACCCGCACAACTGGGTGCACCACTGGCGGAACTTTTGCGGCATCATCAAAAAGTTTTTGTGCATCGTCGCGCGACAACGCTGAATCAAATGGCTCGCCCCAGTAGGCGAGTGGCGAGATGCGATGCACGGCCTCGAGTCCGTCAACCAGCTGCTGCAAGCTCGGGCTGAGGCGTTCATAAGCGGTTCGCATATCGGCCCACAGAGTGTCGCCACCCCATTCGGGAACGACGTCCGCGACAAGCACCGAGCCCGCTGGGGGAGTCGCCACAAACGTGACGTCGGTGTGCCAACGAGCGTTCTTGCCACCCTTGGCTCCGTCGAGTTCGAGAATTTCGGGATGATCGGGATGTCCGGGAACCACTGGGTGAGCGGGAGTCGGTTCGCCAATTGATCGAGCCAAAGCCACTTGATCGGCGTGGCTTAAATGCTGGTCACGTAACACCAGCACCAAATGTTTCTCAAGAAGATCGAGCAACTGGCTAGGTGCGAAGTCGGTGCGCGCATTTCCATCCGAGAGTTCGGCGCCGAAGGCTCCGGTGAGAGGTCGAATTTTCCAGGTTTCAAGAGCGGCTGACGGAGTCATAAGACGGCCTATCTAAAGTCGGTTGAGTCAGGAATTTACACATACCTGACTTAATAACTCAGATTTAACAGTGCTGGTCAGAGGCTTGCAACCCCGAATTTGAAAAATCCACTAAATATGATGGGAATAGTCAGGAATTAGGTATCGTGGGGCTCATGACAGCCCAACTGACCCCTCTTGCGGCCGATATTGCCGAGACTGATGCCGCAGGAATTGTCGCCTGGGCGCACCGCGAATTTGGGTCCGGGCTTGTGCTCACAGCCAGTTTTGAAGATCCCGTATTGGTTCATCTTGTGGCGACACATGCTCCCGGAACTCCTGTTGTTTTACTCGATACGCAATATCTCTTTGCCGAGACTTTGTGGCTTGTCGAAAAGTTGCAGAAGCGTTTGAAGTTTCCGTTGGAGATTGTGCGTCCCCTTGATGATGTGCAGCCCGATGACCAGTGGCAATTTGATATTGAGGGCTGCTGCGCCCGTCGCAAAGTTGAACCACTCAATCGCGTCTTGCAAGGTCGCACTGGTTGGATCACCGGCATTCGTCGCGTTGACGGACCGACTCGTGCCACTACTCCGCCCGTGCAATACGACGACGTGCGCGGACTGACAAAAGTCAATCCATTGGTTGCGTGGAGTGATGAAGACGTTGAGGCTTACATCGTCGCCAATGATCTGCCACGTAACCCACTCGTTGAGCGTGGCTACCCATCAATTGGATGTTGGCCATGCACCCGTCCAGTTGCGCCTGGCGAAGATAAGCGCGCTGGTCGCTGGTCAGGCCAAGAAAAAACGGAATGTGGATTACACGTAACGACACCGTCGAAAGGAAAGTCATGACAATGATTGATAACGGGACGCAAGCAACGCCAGCTGAAATCAAGCAAAGTGTGGCCGAACTTGAAGATGAAGCAATCACGATTATTCGTGAAGTTGCAGCTGAATGTCGTAACCCAGTGTTGTTGTTTTCAGGCGGAAAAGACTCTGCAGTTCTGTTGCATCTTGCAGTCAAGGCCTTCCGCCCCGGAAGTTTGCCTTTCCCAGTCATGCATGTTGATACTGGTCACAACTTTGAAGAGGTCATCACGTATCGCGACATGTTGGTCGAGCACTATGGCGTGAAGCTGGTTGTTGCCAGTGTCCAAGCATCAATTGATTCAGGTCGTGCGGTTGAAGAAACAGGTCCACGTGCCAGTCGTAACCGTTTGCAGTCAGTCACTTTGTTGGACGCAATCGCCGAGCACAAATTTGACGCAGCATTTGGTGGCGGACGTCGTGACGAGGATAAGGCCCGTGCCAAAGAACGCATCTTGTCGTTCCGCGATCATTTCGGTCAATGGGAACCGCGTGCACAACGTCCCGAACCCTGGAACATGTTGAATGCCAAGATTCGTCCGGGCGAGCACCTTCGCGCGTTCCCGCTTTCAAACTGGACCGAACTCGACATTTGGCGTTATATCGGCATTGAAAATGTGGCTCTGCCATCGATCTATTTCTCGCACCGACGCACGGTCGTCGAGCGCAATGGAATGTTGCTCAGTGTTGGCGGTCCCGTCACGGTTGAACCAGGCGAAACACCTTTTGAAGAAACCGTCCGTTACCGCACCGTTGGTGATGCAAGTTGCACCGGTGCAGTTCGTTCAACAGCAAGCAACGTCGAAGAAGTTCTCGTTGAAGTTGCTGCGGCTCGGATCACCGAACGTGGTGCTACTCGTGCCGATGACAACTTCTCAGATTCGGCGATGGAAGATCGCAAGCGCGAAGGATATTTCTGATGGTTCTACGTATCGCTACCGCAGGGTCAGTTGACGACGGCAAATCAACATTGATTGGTCGATTGTTGCACGACACCAAAACTGTTTTTGAAGATCAGTTGTCAGCCGTTGAAAAGGCCAGCACCCGTTATGGCGACGGATCTTTGAACCTCGCATTGCTCACCGATGGTTTGCGCGCCGAGCGCGAACAAGGCATCACCATCGATGTGGCCTACCGCTACTTCGCCACACCGAAGCGCACATTCGTTGTTGCTGACACACCAGGCCACGCGCAGTACACGCGCAACATGGTTACCGGTGCATCGGCATCAGATGTTGCGATTGTTTTGGTTGATGCGCGAAACGGTTTGACCGAGCAAACTCGCCGTCACCTCTTTGTTGCTTCATTGCTGGGCGTTAAACTTGTGATTTTGGCAGTTAACAAAATGGATCTCGTTGATTTTGACGAAGC
>CALPPJ020000162.1 GCA_943325425.2 Bifidobacterium breve
CGTGAAATCTTGACGGTGAATGCCGCGCTTGGCGATCGTGATCTGGAAGAGCATGGCCAATTTGAGAAAATGCCGCTCGATGTTCCTCAACCATTTGACTGCAAAGAACGTCCTCACGTCCTTGATTGGTCGGGAACGATCAGTGGTCGGATGGATCAGCGGATGGTCAAGGGTCGAGAAGAACTCGAAGAATTAGATGGCACTCCAAGTGACGGTCAGGTTTTGTTGTGGTCGCGAATTCCAGAAGTCATCGAAGGAGTCGATGCGGCGACATTGTCAATTTTGGGCGACTTCGTTCCGATGGGTGTTGGTCAAGCTCTGGGTATTCGCGGCGGTGGAAACAGTCTCGACAACACCTTGCGGATCGGAAAATTGGTTCCGACTGAATGGGTGTTGCTCGATATTCGAATCCATATGGTTGAGCGGGGATTCGGACACGGATTAGTGCACATGTTTGCCGAAGACGGAACGTTGATGGCAACTGCGAGTCAAAGTTGCATTGTGCGATTCTGGCGCGACATGCCAGGGCCGGGCCCCTCTGGGAAAGCTAAGAAGTAGTCCCTCTGGGAAAGCTAAGAAGTAGTCCCGCTGGGAAAGCTAAGAAGTAGCCCCTCTGGGCGAGCGACGAAGTCGCCAACAGACATAGCGAAGAAGCAGCCCCGAGTCTTGAGCGACCTTCGCTGTCGGTAACAATGAAGTTATGACATCTTCGCTTCCTCGTCGCCCAGGTATGACTGTTCCGTTGCCGGGTCATTTGCACACGCACCGCGATCGCCTGGTTGAACTGGCCGATATGGGCTACACCGATATCTGGTCAGCCGAATCAGATGGTGCCGACGCGTTTACTCCGCTGGCGATGGCTGCTGCATGGGAACCGCGGTTGCGCTTAGGAACCGCCATTGTTCCGGCATACACGCGGTCACCAGCGTGCTTTGCGCAGAGTGTTGCCAGTATGGCTGATGCAGCTCCTGGCAGGTTTGCCATTGGTATCGGATCTAGTAGCAACGTCATCGTTGAAAAATGGAACGGAATTCCTTTCGTCGAGCCGTACAAGAAAGTGCGTGATGTTGTGCGTTTCTTGAACGATGCTTTGTCGGGCGAAAAGGTGGCGAAGTCGTACGACACCTTCGAGGTGAATGGTTTCAAGCTAGGTGTTCGGCCAGAAGTGAAACCCAAGATTTTGGTGGCAGCGCTACGCGAGGGCATGTTGCGTTTAGCCGGACGCGAATCTGATGGTGCGATCATCAACTGGCTATCGCCGACTGATGTGCGCCGAGTTGCCGAAGTTGTGAACGATGCAGCGGGTGGTGAAGAACGCGAAATCGTGGCGCGAATTTTTGTTTGTCCAAGTGAAAATGCTGAAGTAGTGCGGGCTGCTGGGCGATTCGCGATTGCCGCGTATCTGAATGTTCCGGTGTACGCCGAATTCCATCGTTGGCTTGGTCGCGGTCCGCAATTACAAGGTATGTGGGACGCGTGGAAGGCCGGTGACCGAAAGGCGGCCTTGGCTGCGATTCCCGATGAGGTTGTCGATGACATTTTGATCCATGGTTCGCCAGCTGAATGTCGGGCCAAGATTCAGTCGTACTTTGATAACGGAGTGACAACAAGTTCGCTTGCCATTTTGGCGCTTGATCCTGAATTGAATTATTGGGAGTCAGTGAAGGCTTTGTCACCAAGCGCCTATTAAAAGAGTTTTCGGTTACGCCGCTTCATGCTGCTGACTGGCCGAGAGTCGCCGGCGAATTTCGGCGATATGACGAAGTCCGTTGCGACACACTTCGTCGGACAGAATGAATCGCGGATCAATTCCGGTTGGAATAGTTTCGAGGCCGGCTAATTGAAGTTGAATAGGAGCGTCGGTTGCGGGCTGCGAAGTCTGGTGGTTGATGTCCATGTTGATACTTTGCCCAAAGGGTCAGGCAGAGTTGTCGCGGTGATGGTGAAAACGCCGTCTCGACCCTCAGGATGCAGAAGTTTCTGCTGGTGAGGGCTAATTTTTGATGGTGACCCCAGTGACTCAAAAGCCTGACACCCAACAGGGATGGCGTTTGTTGAGGGTGGCGCTCAGCCAACAGCGTGGGGGTTTGGCAATTGGGGTCGTTGTCGGATTGTTTTGGGCCCTCGGCAAGGTCTCGGTGCCACAGCTCACCAAGATGGGTATTGACCGTGGAATTGAAGGAAGTGGCAACCTGGTCTTCTGGTCAGGTCTGGTTGTGATTGCCGGTGTCATCGCTGGTCTATTCACAGCTATGCGACGTTGGTATGCATTTCGTGAAAGTCGCTGGATAGAGACGCGACTGCGTGAACAAATCTTCAGCCACTTATTGAAGTTGCATGTTGGCTATCACGACAAGATGCAAACCGGTCAATTGATGAGTCGAGCATCATCAGACTTGCAGCAGCTCCAGGCTTTCGTGGTCATGATTCCGATCACGTTGTCAAACTTGGCGATGTTGATTGCCGTCGTCGCCTTATTGATTGCCTCACAACCGATGTTGGCTATGTTTGCCCTTGCACCATTGCCCATTGTCAACGTGATGGCGAGTCGGTTTTCTCGACAAATTCATCCTGCAGTTTTGGCAGTGCAGCAAGAGCAAGCGCAGCTCGCGACAGTTGTTGAAGAGTCGGTGTCAGGTGTCCGAGTCATCAAAGGTTTTGGTGCCGAACAAGTTCAAGCGCGCAAACTCAAAACCGAAGCCGATGACATTTGGAATGTTTCTTTGGTGGCGGCAAAAATTCGTAGCAAGTTTCTGCCAGCACTTGATTTACTTCCATCAATTGGTTTGATTGCAGTGCTCGGCATTGGTGGTCATCGCGTAATCAATGGGCAGATGACAGTGGGAGATCTCGTCAAGTTCAATGCCTATATCACCATGTTGATCTGGCCGTTACGAAACTTGGCGATGACCGTTGCCCTCGCTCAACGCGCATCGGTGGCGCTGGTGCGTGTGGACGAAGTGCTGAGTACTCCAAGTTTGGTGATTGACCCGTTGAGCCCCACTTCTTTGCCCGCAGCAAGTAGTGATCGGGCAGTTGGTGAAGTTATTTTCGACGAGACCGTATTTTCATACGAAGGTGCAAGCCCAATTATCAACCATCTCAGTTTTAGTATTCGGCCGGGACAAGCAGTGGCTCTAGTGGGTGCTACCGGGTCAGGTAAATCAACGGTGGTGCGATTATTGAATCGTTTTCATGATGTGCAGCAAGGTTCAATTCGTCTTGACGGAATTGATGTTCGTCAGTTGACTCTGGGCGATCTTCGTAGTGCAATCGGAATTGTCTTCGAAGAGACATTTTTGTTTCACGATTCCGTCGCTGACAACATCGCGTTTTCGCGACCCGATGCGGGTCCAGATGTGATTGAACGTGCTGCTCGGCTTGCCGGGGCTCACGATTTCATAATGGAACTACCCGAGGGTTATCAAACGATCCTTGGTGAGCGTGGATATTCGCTGTCGGGTGGTCAGCGTCAACGAATCGCTATTGCTCGCGCGATTGTTTCGGATCCTCGGGTTTTGGTTCTTGACGATGCAACATCGGCCGTTGACCCGTCCAAAGAACATGAGATTCGCGAAGCCATGGCCACTGTCATGAAGGGCCGGACGACAATTGTGATTGCTCACCGCCCAGGAACTATTGCACTGGCCGACACAGTCATCCTTCTCGATGAGGGTCGGGCTATTGCTATCGGCACTCATGAAGGTCTGCTTGCAGAAAATGAGCGTTACCGCCAAGTACTAGCGGCATGGGAAGTGCGCGAGTCGGATGGCGATGACGATATTGAGGTGATTCGCTGATGTGGGGTATGTCTGCTGTCAGTGAAGAAGATCGCCTCGATCGGGTTCAAACATTGCAGGTCTTGCGTCGTGCCTACTCAATGGCCCGTTCGCAACGGCGTCTGATTCTTTCGTCATTGGTTTTCGTCTTGATTGGCACCTTGGTCACGCTCGCCGGACCGACGTTGGTACGGTTCGCGATTGATCACGGCATCAAGGCGAAAGACGGATCTGCACTCAACCAAATAGTGGTGCTGTATGTGATCGTGACCGTGATTGGGTATATATCTGGCCGTTTGCAATACATCACGATCAACCGCGCTGGCGAAGGTTTCTTACGTCAACTTCGAATCAATGTCTTTGACAAATTGCAGAAACAGTCAATGTCGTACTTCGATCGTGAAAAAGCCGGTGTGTTGGTGTCGCGAATGACTGCCGACATCGAGTCAATGGCTGAGTTAATTCAATTCGGCTTGTTGCAGTTTGTCTCAGCTTTCTTGTTGCTATGTCTTGCGACAATTTTGCTCTTCGTGATGTCTTGGCAGTTGTCGTTAGTGACCTTGCTTGTTTTGCCGATGTTGATTGTTGCTTCAGTCAAATTTCAGCGGACATCCAACCATGCGTATCTTGATGTGCGCGAAAAGGTGGGCAACAACCTTTCGACACTTCAAGAGGGAATCACTGGCGTTCGAGTGATTCAG